>NZ_JAKEVZ010000074.1:0-291 GCF_021491425.1 Mariniradius sediminis
GATTCCCGGCTATCAGGTGCCGTTTGCCAGCCGCGAAATGCCGATGCCGTATGGCTGGGGCACCGGCGGTGTCCAGGTGACCGCGGCGATTCTCGGCCGCGAGGATACCTTGAAGGTGATCGACCAGGGCTCCGACGACACCACCAATGCGATCTCGATCCGCAAATTCTTCGAGAAAACCGCGAACGTGACAACCACCACGGTGACATCTGACGCGACTGTGATCCAGACGCGACACCGCATCCCGGAAACCGCGCTGAATGACAATCAGGTGCTGGTCTATCAGGTGCC
>NZ_JAKEVZ010000075.1:0-290 GCF_021491425.1 Mariniradius sediminis
GTATCGGACGGGTCGGGACGGAGTACTTCCCTGTCCTTCAAACAGGTAGACGTGGGGTCGTTCTGTTTTGAAATACTCCCGCAGTATCTTCAAGGTCTTACTGGAAAGCAGCGTATACCGGTCCTTTCCTTCCTGAATTTCATCCCAATAGGTTTCGGCCCGACTTTGTGTGTGCCTAAAATAGGTTGACGGTTTTTTGTTAGTTGAATTGAATTTTTAACTGGTTTGGATCGAGCCTTTCAGCCCTTTCCTGGGTATATATTTCCATTTTAGTTCTTTTTTCAATCGGT
>NZ_JAKEVZ010000076.1:0-288 GCF_021491425.1 Mariniradius sediminis
TTCTGCTCGGTTCCTCCCAACAGTTTGGAAATACTTTCATTTTCCACCCCCATGGTTTTAACGCCCTTGATAATTTCGCGGGTTCTCCAGGGTGATTTCTGATAATAATAATTTGAGATGGTTTCAGTCAGGTAAACAGGTAGGAAGGGCTGACCTTCCGTAGTATCCACATTGTCAAAAATGAAATCAAAGGGTTTAAGCGGACCTAATTCCTTCAGTTTTTCCTTGTTGATGCGGTTCAGGTCAAGTTCCAGCTTGTTGTATAATTCGTAGGTGAAATTGCTGAAC
>NZ_JAKEVZ010000077.1:0-288 GCF_021491425.1 Mariniradius sediminis
TTCCCATCACGAATGGCTGATTGAATTCACCCACCAGCACAGTCCGGTAAAGAACCTCCGAAAGCAGGATCAGGCCGAAGCTCACTATTAACTGAAACAAGTAAGATTTTCGGATAATCAGATACGCGATAAGGGTGGTGAACGCAAGCTGTGTCAATACATTCCAGAGTTCCCATACCAGTTTGCCACTATATACACAATGCAGGGCCGTTCCAAAAAGAAAAAGCTTCAGGCACCGGGACAGAATATGAGGAAGATTGTCCTTCCAGGTAATTCCCTTTTGTTGTT
>NZ_JAKEVZ010000078.1:0-288 GCF_021491425.1 Mariniradius sediminis
CCAATGGTCCGGCTGATCATCGTAAAAGCCGCTTTACCGGCTGGATGTTGCTCAACTATAAAAAACCGGTTCAGGTTTCGTCTACCCTTGGCAGTTATACCGCCAACAATGCAGTGGATGAATCTATCAAAACCTACTGGAGTGCAGCATCAGGCAATAAAGGCGAATGGTTCCAGACCGACCTGGGCGATATCTCAACAATACATGCCATTCAACTCAACTATGCCGATCAGGATGCGGAATTTCTTGGTAAACAAACCGACATCTATCATCAGTATAAAATTTACC
>NZ_JAKEVZ010000079.1:0-287 GCF_021491425.1 Mariniradius sediminis
GTGGCAATGATGGACTGGTTTAAGTAACATTTTTCTGCTTCTATCGATATTGGAAGGATATGTACAACACATATGTGTGGACAATTATAGGTTGAGACATAACACGTACGTCCAATACCAATGAATGAAGCCATTCATTCTCTTGAGATAAGAAGCGGTGTATTGCGGTGGAATAGTGAGTGAGATGGGTGTGGTCTTGCGAAGGAGAATAGGACGAGGACATGAGCTGTGAGACATTGTGCAGTGTTGCACAAAACACATCCTTGCATTTGTCATGTGGTTTCCGC
>NZ_JAKEVZ010000080.1:0-287 GCF_021491425.1 Mariniradius sediminis
GTACCAACAGAAATCGCTTTGTTGACTTTGTGATCTACATTCATCAAAGCTGATATCCTCTTAAAATCGTTCCGCTGTATAATACCTTCCTGTTCTGTATATCCGATTGAAGTATAATATTTGGTTGATTCATTTCCGCCAGACATACTCAGTGAGTTATTGTGAGAAAAACCTGTCCGATATACATAATCATACCAGTTGGTATTGATTGGCTGACCATCCGGTCCCTCTGTTAATGCAAACTGATTTGTAGCTGAAAACAAACCCGCATTTGTCAATGACTGGTT
>NZ_JAKEVZ010000009.1:0-235991 GCF_021491425.1 Mariniradius sediminis
CTTGGTTCTTTAAACCTGTCAGCTCCAAATATCGGGATAGTGCTCTACTAAGGCTATCGATGGATCGCTGGCAGGTTTTCAATTATACCACCCTTCTTGGTTAAATACAATCGATCAAATCTAAGGTGGCTATCGGTATGTAATTCCACCCTTTTATCAAAACCATCCACGATAGAGATCGGGATGTAATTGGAGCAGATATCCAAATACCGCATTGGAATATAGTTGACACCAAGGTTAATTACAAATTCTCTAAAAAAGAAAGGCGTAATTGGATCCACGACAGCAAACAGGTATGGTTATCGTCGGAAAATCCCTCAGCTACAAAAGCCCCGCCAATTCTCCCTTATTCCTAGGACACTCTCCCGACCGTGTCTTGACCATGTCTTGACAGTGTCCCGACCTCCACCCGAGTATACTCCGTGTTTATTCCGTGTATCAACTTTACACCCTTGCATGGTTGAATCAGGTGATTCATACTCAAGATGGATAGCGCTCCCTCACTTACATATCTTCGCCATCGCATCCAGGGCCTGCTTCAAGCCTGCCTCCGCGGCCTTTTGTAAATCCCGACAGGCCTCAGCCCTTTTCCCCAAATAATGGTAAGCCAAGCCCCTTTGGTAATTGGCCTGCAGCAGGTCGGGTTGGTAGTACAGTGCCAAGGTATAGGCGGCAACCGCATCGAGGTATAGTTGCTTCTGGTACAGGATGTTTCCCTTCGAAAAATAGGCTTGGGCGTCCATGGGATTGAGTCCTATCGCCCGGTTGTACAGCTCCAATGCCTGATCCGCCCGCTTGAGCTTTTGGAGCACATAAGCCTTATACTTCAGTGCTTCGGCGTCATCGGGTTGGATTTCCAGCACTTTGTCAAAGTCTGCGAGGGCTTCAGTCCACTTTTCCGCCCGCAAGCGTTGATAACCCCGCTGTTTGTAGGATAGCGCAAAGTCCGGCTGGTCCTCGATGGCTTGGTCGTAGAATTTCTCCGCACTTTCCCAATCGCCGGTGGCATTGGCCAAGGCAGCCAGGTATTGATGGGCCATCGGGTGATAAGGATTGATCTCGAGCGCTTTCATGAAATCCTCCTTGGCCCGGGCGGTATCACCGGCCATTTCGAAAGCCCTGCCGCGATGCAGGTAGTAATCCGCGGTCCCAGGTGCCAGCGAAATCGCTTGGTCAAAACTCTTTTTCGCTTCCCGCCACTCACCAAGTGCAAGCTGGCAGAGACCAATGTTTTCGAATACATGTGCATTGTTGCCGCTTTGCTGGGTAAAAACACCCGATACACCCGATTGGTAGCCCTTACGCTGGTAGATGATGGTTTGGGTCGGTCCGGGGGGAATATGGAGCAGATTGCTGAAATCCTCCAGGGCGAGCGCGTATTGTCCCAAGCGGTAGCGCATCGTGCCACGCAGGAAGATGCCGTCGTAATGCAAGGGGTCGAGTTCGAGGAGGCTGTTCAGGTCAGTCAAAGCGCCCTCCGTGTCTCCGGCCCTGTCCCGGACCAGGCTTCGGTAGTAGTAGGCTTCGGTCAGGTAAGGCCTATCCTGGATAATCCCGGAAAGAACGGCATGAGCATCCAAATGCTGCCCCTTGTCGGAAAGCCGCATCGCCTCTTCGATCTTCTCCTCAATCCTTTCGTCCTGGCCAAAGGAGGGGGTAATGAACAAAACCCAGGCTATGAAAATCCACCATTTCATAGAATGAATATACGGGTATACGGAATCATAAGTGAACTTGATTTCCAAATTTTCCCCAAAACCATCAATGGTTAATCGACATAAACATTCAATCAAAAAAGCCTCCCGAGTATAATCCCGGGAGGCTTTGGTATGTTGTTGAATTTTTTCCTAATATCTCAAATGCGTTGGATATCCGCCCCAATCGCGTTCAAGCGCTGATCGATATGCTGATAGCCGCGGTCTATCTGCTCGATATTGTCGATGATCGAGGTACCCTCTGCCGACATCGCCGCAATCAGCAGAGAAACACCCGCCCGGATATCGGGAGAGGTCATCCGGATGCCCCGGAGGGGATATTTCCGATCCAAGCCAATCACCGTGGCCCTGTGCGGATCACAAAGAATAATCTGTGCACCCATATCGATCAATTTGTCGACGAAGAACAATCGGCTCTCAAACATTTTTTGGTGTACCAGTACCGTCCCCTTGGCTTGGGTCGCCGTCACCAATACGATGCTTAGCAGGTCAGGCGTAAATCCCGGCCAAATCGCATCCGCGATCGTCAGGATCGATCCGTCAATGAAAGTATCAATTTCGTAGTGCTTTTGGGAAGGAATATGAATATCGTCTCCCCTGAAATCCATCTTGATCCCCATCCGCTTGAAAGTATCGGGAATGATCCCTAGGCGGTGGATTTGGGCATCCTTGATCGTAATGTCGGATTGGGTCATGGCTGCCATGCCGATAAAGGATCCTATTTCGATCATATCGGGCAGCATGGTATGTTCGGTACCCTTGAGTGCTTTGACCCCTTCGATGTGCAGCAAATTGGAACCAACACCCGTGATTTTGGCACCCATGCGGTTGAGCATGTCGCAAAGCTGTTGTAGGTAGGGCTCGCAGGCTGCATTATAAATGGTGGTTTTGCCCTCTGCAAGAACCGCTGCCATGACGATATTGGCTGTACCGGTCACGGAAGCCTCGTCCAAGAGCATGTAGGCCCCTTTCAGGTTTTTGCCATCGATATGGTAAATCTCGCGCTTGCTGTCGTAGTGGAACTCGGCTCCGAGTTTTTGGAAGCCAAAGAAGTGCGTATCCATCCGTCGGCGGCCAATCTTGTCACCTCCAGGCTTAGAGAGACGCCCATGTCCAAAGCGCGACAACAAGGGGCCCAAAATCATCACGGAACCGCGCAGTGCCGAAGCTTTTTTCAGGAATTCATCCGTATCCAGATATTGGAGGTTCACGTTGTCTGCCTCAAAGCTGTAGGACTCGGGTCCGAGCTTCTCGACTTTGACTCCCATATCCGAAAGCAAGTCGATCAACTTCACGACGTCCCGGATATTGGGGATCTTGTGGATGGTGACTTTTTCGGGCGTAAGCAAGACTGCACAAAGAATCTGCAGGGCCTCGTTTTTGGCGCCTTGGGGAATGATTTCGCCCTTGAGCTTCAGGCCGCCAGTGACTTTGAAAGATGACATTTATCTACGCTTTTTGGGGTGGCCGCCGATTCTTCTTCTGTTGTGGTCAAACTTCCTGCGGTGCTTGGCTGCACGATCCGTTTCTTGCTCGGAAGGAAGCTGGAAATCACGTCTGGTATTGGTTTCGAAAAGGCCCATTTCACGGACTTTGTCCAAATCGATATGGAGCTTACCCTTGGACAAGGTTTTGATATCGTCAAGGATAATCCCGTCGTCGAAATTGTCCCTGTTCCAAGTCGAATGGAAACTCCGCATCAGCTGTCCGATATAGATGATCGCAGCTTCTTGCTCTTCATCGTCTTCGATTTCGACAGCCTTCTCGATGAGCTTTTCGATGTTTCGACCATAGTGTTTGAACTTGACTTCTCCTTTCGGATAGCCGACGCGCTTGGGCTTGCGGTCAAGAATCTCGGGTTCGGGTGCGGGATAGGGTCCATCCACATCCAACTTGAAGTTGGACATGATGTGGAGGTCGTCCCAGATTTTTTGGTCATTCTCTGCCTTCATTTGGGGGTTGAGTTGTTTGACCATTTCCACCAGAAGAAAGGCGCTTTGTGTTCTTTTATCCCTATCCTCCATACCAGAAATATGTACGGCAAGACGTTGGATGTTTTTGCCGTATTCCTTCAGGATGACGGACTGTTTATTGGTTTCTGTATTGCTCATGGGGTTGTCCCGTCTAAGTAGTGATCAAGAAAAAAACTTGTATCAGGGATTGTTCAGTCGATGATTCGAAGCTTCGCAAAGCTAAGTAATAATGTTTTCTCTCCAAAATTTTCAAATTGTATCGTGGCTTTTCTGTTAAGTCCCTCAATTTCAATCCTAAGCACCTTCCCATATCCAAACTTCGGGTGCTCCACGAGCATGCCTTCTTTCAGGTTGTTGGTGTTGGATGGTTTGAAGTCGGGACTGGGGCTATGGACTTTGGCGGTGGTCATCGGCCTCACCTGCGGACCTTTGATGCCAATAAAGCCCGAACGGGGTTCGACAGACTCGTTTCTCAATGCCCCTGAAAGCGCGGTACTCATCCGCTTGTTGACCCGGATGGTAGCCGGATCGACTTCTTCCAGAAATCGGCTTGGTTCACAGTTCAGCAATCTGCCAAACCGGTACCGTGTCAAAGCATAGGTCAGGTAGAGCTTTTCCATCGCACGGGTGGTGGCAACGTAAAACAGCCTCCTTTCCTCTTCCAGGTCCTCCCGACTTTGCATCATCATTTGGGAAGGAAAAAGGTCTTCCTCCATGCCCACCACAAACACCTGCTTGAACTCCAGGCCCTTGGAAGAGTGGATCGTCATCAAAGTGACGGCGTCGCTTGTATCCTTGTCCCGGTCATTGTCCGTCAGCAAGGCAATTTCCTGCAAAAACGCTCCCAAGCTTTTATCTTCATTCTCAGGACTATCGACGTATTCCTTGATCGCATTGAGCAATTCCTGGACGTTTTCATAGCGGTTGAGCCCTTCGATGGTCTTGTCCTCATAGAGTTCCTTCAGGAGACCGGATTGCTTGGCAATGGTATTGGCGGCTTCATAGGCATCCTTTCGCTCCACTTCGATCCCAAAACTCTTGATCATCGTGGCGAAATCATCCACGGCATTGGCTGCCCGACCGCCCAGGAAACTATTGGCATTGAGGATCACTTCCCAAAGCGGGATATCATGTTCGTACGCTGCGACGATCATTTTCTCGACCGTACTGTCTCCGATGCCCCTTTTCGGAAAATTGATGATCCGCTTAAAAGCCTCCTCGTCGTCCTTATTGACCACATAGCGCATGTAGGCCATGAGGTCTTTGATTTCCTTTCTCTGGTAAAATGACAATCCGCCAACGATCTTGTAGGTGATGTTCATTTTCCGAAGGGCTTCCTCTATGGCACGGGATTGTGAGTTGGTACGGTACAGGACCGCAAAATCCGCGTTGTTGAGCTTCTTGTTGTTCTTTTCCTCAAAAATCGTGGTAGCCACCAGCTTTCCTTCCTCATTGTCCGAGCTTGCCTTGATCAGCTCGATCTGCTCGCCATGGTGGTTTTGGGTCCAGACTTCCTTTTTGAGTTGGGCCTTGTTTTTGGCAATGATGCTGTTGGCAGCCTGGACAATGTTCTTGGTAGAGCGGTAGTTTTGCTCCAGTTTGACCACAAACAAGTCCGGGTAGTCCCGCTCAAAATTGAGGATGTTTTGGATATCTGCACCTCTGAAGGCATAGATACTTTGCGCATCGTCGCCCACCACGCAGATGTTTTGGTGCACGGCAGCGAGTTTTTTGGTGATGAGGTATTGGGAAAGATTGGTATCCTGAAACTCGTCCACCATCACATACCGAAACCGCTGCTGGTACTTGTTCAACACATCCAAATGATCCCGGAAGAGGACATTGGTATTGAACAGCAGGTCGTCAAAATCCATCGCGCCGGATTTGAAAAGGCGCTTTTGATAAGTCTTGTAGATTTCGCCCATCAGCGGCTTCATCGCAAGCGCATCTTCATTTCTGAGGTCTGCATTTCCAAGATAAGCCTCCCACGAGATCAGTCTGTTTTTGGCACCGGAAATGCGGGAAAGAACCGTACTTGGCTTGTAGACCTTGTCGTCCAGTTTCATTTCCTTGACGATTGCCTTGATCAACGACTTGGAATCGTCCGTATCATAGATCGAAAAATTGGATGGATATCCCAGCAAATGCGACTCAACCCGCAGGATTTTGGCAAATGTCGAGTGGAAAGTCCCCATCCAGGTATTCCTTGCTTCCAGTCCGATCAATTTCTCGATCCGGTGCTTCATCTCACTTGCCGCCTTGTTGGTAAAGGTCAAGGCCAAAATCTGAAAGGGGTCAACGCCTTTGGCATGGATCAAATGCGCGATCCGCATCGTCAGGACACGGGTCTTACCCGAACCGGCACCTGCGATGATCATCAGGGGTCCTTCGGTATGTTCTACAGCTTCTCTTTGGGGGGGATTGAGTCCTTTTAAATAATCCATGCAACAAAACTCCAACAGCTTCCAAAGTTAAGGTTTTTTGTCGGGGGGGAAAGGAGATAACTGAAATGTTGTCCGTCACTGCTGGAAGTTTTTAGGCTAAAAAAATTCAAATTCCAACTTCAGCGTTTGCTTTAAAACAAGGCAGTCACCTGCATCCGTCCGATGTGTACGACCCGATCCAAACCTTCCGAATTCCTACCCTCGTAGACGACATTCATCTGAAGTCCCTCGCCGATCTTTTGCAGCAAGCTCAAGGTCCAAGTAATATTATTTCCCACAGTGAGTGCATTGAGCATCTCGTAACCGACGGGGCTATTGGCAATGCCATTGTACTCGAGGTAGGAATACCTAAGATTGGCATTCAGCGTGGTCTTGATGGCCTTGGCGTAACGGAGTTCCAGTCCTGCTTGGTGCATGATCGACTCTTCGTTGAATTCAGTGTTGGCGACATTTTGCTTGAGCGTGTATTGGTATAGCAAGGTCGTTCTGAACAGACTGCTTGGTTGCCAGGCGAGTTCGGGACCAAGTGCGGATTGTTCTACCCAATAATTCCTGTTTTCCAAAAAGTCCGAGTTGGAGATTCTCCTCCCCTTTTGTCCCAAAAGCCGCAGGTTGATACTTGGGCTGAAGTTATACCGGGTATTGAGTCGCCAGTCCTTTTGTGCCAAATCATCAAAACCCCCTGCGAGCAGTTGCTTGTTTTGGTTGTCAAAGAGAGAAAGGTCGAAGCCATATTTTGCAGAAGAACGATTGAAGAAAAACGTTGAACGAATTACCTGTCGGACGGACAACAAATCCTCCGGTGCAAATCCGCCGACAAACGGATTGACCCGATCCCAAAAATCATCTGAGGTGATTTTCTTCTCAATGCTGACGCTGGTGGTGTTGGAGAACTTCTGGAGAAACTTTTGCATCATTCCCCCATCGCGCCAGTTATCGGGAAACTTGGCATTGAGTCGATAATTGAATATCGTGGTGTAGGCCTGCACAAACTCCGTGGTGGGCACAAACACCTTGATGAAGTTCTTTTCTTCAGGATTGATCGCGAGGAAAAACTCATTGAGCTGCTGGATTCCGTCACCGTTGTCGTCGCGCCATGTATGCGTTCCTTCGCCAGTTGGCACGGGCAGAAACACAAATTCGCGCCTGAATTCCCTGCCATTCCCGAGTGCATAGCTCAATTCGTTTCGGATATTGTTTTTTGCCAAAGTCCCCAAATAATCAACTTTTCCAAGTACGGTCGTCTCCCTGCCGGCTCCTGTTCTGATCAAATCCAATTCACGATAGGTAAAGGTAGCGCTGAGATCGTGGTTATTGAACCGCCGTTTGAAACCGAAGTTGGTTTGCCGCGCTTCGGTATCCCGGACCATTACGCCATCGATCGGAAAATCATCCGCACGTACCGAAGCGTTGACAAATGCTGAAAAGGGAAGCGTGTCGTTGGTCTGCAAGTAGGCGAAATGCTCCAAAAAGTTCATCGCGGTACTCACGACCGAATCGCGTTCGATGTCCTTTACGGCATTGCGATCGAGGATCAAACGGTAGCCGGGGACAAGAATCCGGGACTTGTAACGAATGTCACCTGTATAGCGGACCCAAGCCGAATTGAGGCGATTGACGTCGGCATTGAGCCCAAAGAATTCCTGTTTAACAAAAATCCTCCTGCCAATCTGTTGGTTCCACTTCGCCAGGTGCTGCGTCCCTCCGAGCACCTGACCGCGGTTTCTAAGGTTAAAACGGTAGCTAAACTGATTGTCGGCGTCCTTGCTCAATTCGACCTGGGTATTGAAAATCCGCTCATGTGCCGGGACCGACATGTCCTCCTGCTGCAAGCTCCAGTCCCTGTCAAATTCGATGTAGCGCAGGCGGTCAATAAAGCTGAAATGCTGCGAATTGTATTCAAACTCGGTCAAAGACCGAAACTTGTAACCAGAAAAAACACCCAAAACCCTGTTTTCGGATAGTATACCTGACTTTACGCCAAATCCCTGGTTGGTCTCATTCCCCAAGTCGGAGAACAGGTTTTGGTCGGTATTTGAAAATGCCAACTCGGTATAGACCTGTTCATGTTCGGTAATTTTGACTCTGGATCCGGCGGTAAACATCTGCTTTTTGTTCGGTGCCGGCAGCGGGGCAAAAATCGAGTAATTGCCCTGCGGGACGCCTTGGATCGAGGGAACAAACCTAAAGACCGGGCCATTTGACAATTGCCTTTCCCTGACGTAATCGCCTTTTCCCTGTCCCACTTCCGTAAACGCGATCGCGAAATGGGCGACCTGCGGATCTGTCGAATACTCATAGTAGACGATAGGATTGCCAAGGTCATCGACATCTTCCAACTTCCGGTACAATATCCGATTTGGGTCGAAGGCTACACTGTCTACTCGCGGCACGAGGGCACTGCCCACATCGTTTCCCACCGAGGCCAAAAGCCGCTTGTCTTCGTCTGTCATGTCAAAAAACAGCGGTCGATTGCGGTTATCCTGTTCCCGGTAGTAATTCATGTACAATGACACCCGGTCGGTCTCTTGGATATGGTTGGCAGTAAGGATGGATCTCGAATAGTTACGCTCCGCATATTCGAAATCGATCCGAATACGTGTGTATTGGGTAATCAAGACATTGGGAGTGAAGGTGATCTCGCCTTGGTTGTAGTCGATGACATAGTCGTAGTTGAATCCGCGCTGCAGCAGTCTGCCGTCATAAAACACCCGCTCCGAATTGGCCATGATGATGACGAAGCGCTCGTTTTGGGGTCCGGGAATGCGGTAGGGTCCCAAGGTTCCCTCACTGACTTCTAGGACGATGGACGCAAACTTGCCCTTGGCCACTGAAATCCCGCCTTGGGTAGAAGCCTTCCATTTATCTCCGAGGCGATAGTTGGTAGTGGCTTGTGTACCCTGCACGTTTTTGTAATAGCGTAGAAACTCAGACCTGCGTTGCGTCAAAACCACGTCTCCAGCCGCCAAATTGAATCGATCGTTGTACAATTCGACCAACACCCTGTCAAAATCCTGCAACTGTTGGGTGTTTCCTTCCGGCTGAAAGGGTACGTTTTGGTCGGTAATGCTGGCGCGGATATTGAGATTCTCGGCAAGCTGTCCGCTGAGTTGGAGGTTGAGGGAAGAATTGACGAAGAGGTTTTGGGTGTTCCCAAAAGAAACTCCTCGGGTAAGGTTCCCGGATTTGTTGAGGTTGGTACTAGGAAAAAGCTCCTCCCGAAAATCGAATGTCTGCACTGCCTTGCGCCGATTGTCCTTGAACAGTGCCATCGAATCATAATCAGCGGCCAATGTCCTGCGTGCGTATGTCTTGGAAAAATCATACGGAAAAGTCCGATAGCAAATCAGCAGTGAATCGGGGACTTGCTGTGCTTCCAGGCTAATCTTGATCTGCTTGGTAGCCAGCGAATATTGGTAAGGATAGGATTTTTGGCTTTTGTCCGTCACTCGGATACTTTCCTCTGCGACCGGAAGCGAATCCAACACAAATGCCTTTCCCACCTCCTGGGTTGAAACCCAGCGGCATCGTTCCTGCTGGGCCCAAGCGGCAGGACCCAGCAATAGCATGCAACCCAGAAGGGTGAGGAAGAAGGAGGAGCGCATCAAATGGCGAATAAACTCCCTAAGGTACTATTTTCAATAAGAACTAGGCGTGTAGCAGAACACAAAGCATTTTAACGGGTACAAAAGAAAAAAATCCGGGAGCCAAGTCCAATGCTTGCGATCAATGTGGTTCTGTATCAAGGGCTAGATCAAAAGAAAGGAAGAAAGACGTTCCTTTCCCTTCCTCGGTCTCGAACCATATTTTTCCACCCTCAGTCTCCACGCCCCGCTTCGCGATCGCCAATCCAAGACCCGAGCCTTCGGATTTAGTACTGAAGTTTGGCATGAATATCTTCTTTCTCAAGTCTTTGGGAATTCCCTTCCCATTGTCCCTTACCTCCAGGACGACTTGGTTGTCCACTTCCCTCAGAAACACATGTATTACGGGCTTTCTATTCGGGTCATAGGCCTGAAATCCATTGATAATCAAGTTGGCAACTATCCTTCCAAAAAGCTGTTTATCCCCTACGACAGGAAGGGTATCTCGATCCGTAAGATCTCCAAAAATGACCTTCTCATTTTCCCTGTTTTTGAAAAGCTCCAAAGTGCCCGTCACCAATTCCTTGAAATCCATCAATTCCTTCTTCGGCGTCGGCATTTTGGCAAAGTTGGAAAATGAGGTAGCGATGTCACTCAAGGTATCGACTTGATGAATTAAAGTTTCCACCGGTTTCTTGAGCTTTTTCGGATCGTCCAGATTGCCCTCTGCCTGAAGCCTCAGCATATGCTGCAGGGTGAGCTTCATCGGTGTGAGCGGGTTTTTGATCTCGTGGGCTACCTGCTTGGCCATTTCCCGCCACGCGGATTCCTTCTCGGACTCGGCAAGGTCCTTTTTACTTTCCTCCAACTTGTAGAGCATGTTGTTGTATTCGTTGACAAGCATGCCGATCTCATCGTTGGCAGGCCAGTACATCGGTTCGTTGTTATCGAGGCCCGTTGATTTGAGTTTTTGGGTAAGAAGCTTAAATGGAAAAGTCAGGTTTCGGGAAACAAAATAGGAAATGAACAAAAACAGCACGAAGACCAATACGAAGATATTGATAATGTTGCTCAGCACATCCGCAATCAAGAAATCCAGTTCGGTCTCGGACTCGAAAAACGGTACGGCAACAATAGCCTGTACCTCCTGTCCATCTTTGGATCTAATAGCCGAATAAACAGATTTGAAATTAAGATTGCCGATCTTCTCCTCAAGTAACGTGATATTGTTTTGCCCCTCCACCAAATCGACGATTGCCCGAGGATTGATAAACTCGGTAAGGACCTTCTTTTCGAAGATATTGGGTTGCGAAGTGGCCATCAGGTAGCCAAACCGATTGTATAAATTAATGTCTGTGTCCGCGGTTCCCGACAGGTTATTCATCACCTCTTGCAGCTCGTCACGTTCAAGCAAACCCTCTTTGCGTCGCTCGATCACAGGCGTCAGGTTATCCCGCACGAGGGATGCCTTTTGGATATACTGCCTGTGAAGTTCTTCTTGGTAAGAATTTGTGAACAGCCCCACGATGATCAAGCTGATGACGAAAATCGGCACAAAAAAGGCGAAATTCAGGTAGAGTTGGAGCTTGGTCGCATAGGTGAAGTCTACTTTTCCCCTTTTCACCAAAAGCGTCCCGAAAATCATACCGATCAGCGTAAAGATGATAAAACCCAAAAAATACAGGGAAATATCCGCAAGGATATAATAGATCGGGTAAACAGAGGAAGAGACAATCACCACCTTTTGCTCCTGCCTCACCCCAATATGGTGATATCCGCCACGGTAAATCCCCTTTTCGAATAATGCGGGCTGATTGAGCAAATCATCCAAACCCGATGCGCGGTAGTTGAACAATCCGACCCCATATTGCAGCTGTCCATCTTCGTAGACAGCAAAGTCGAACTTCTTCTCATTAATCCCACCCATGAACTTTTGGTCGATCAGCAATTTGGGGAAGACCGAGCCCGGCAGCACCCGTAGTTGGTCGAGCTCCAAGAAAATTGTTCCTAGGTACACGTCCTGCCGAAACATGGGTATAAAAGCAAAATATTGGCTTCCATCCCTTTCAGTGCCTCGTTTTGTAAAATAAAGACCGCGGACGGAAGTGGCATTATCGCTGTTGATATAGCGGCGCTGCAACTCTTCCAAGTTTGCCGTGGAACTCCGATCGAGAATATTCTCTCCCGCAGCGTTGAATGCACTGATTTTCAATAGGTACTGATCAAAATAATTGATCATGTGTATTTTCCTTATCTTTTTGTCGATGGCATCCTTTTGCATCAAAGGATCAGAAAGGGTATTTTTGATGAACAAATCATTCCCGATTCGTTGAATGATGTCGGCAAGGAAAAACTCCGCCAAAACATCGTTTTCCACCAACTGCTCTGTCCCAAAACTCACCTTTGACTTATAATTCCGCTCCAAATACACTTCGTGTGAAGCTACTCCCGTCACTATTGCGGTCATCAGGCAGCCAAAAAAGAAAATCAGAAAGGCGTTTAAACCAATCTTGAAGATGTGGCGGTACAAACTGAAGTTGACAACAACTGCCAAGAGGAGGAAATGTGCTGCGAAAGCAATTGACCACACCCAATCCCAATATGCCAGAAATACCAAAACAGGTATGGCAAATCCAACCAATAGGTAAATAGCATGGGGCTTTTTGAATGGGTTTTTATGGAAAAAAAGACCCAATACCAAAACTGAAAACAGAAAGTAGCCTGCACCTCCCAAATACACGATCGCCAAACTGATGACCATGTACTTGTCCAAAGTTGGAAGGTTCAGAATATTGAGGTCCCATTGGGAGTTGGACAGGATATCGATATACAATCCATAAAATGCTATCAAGCAAAGGGTAGACGCCGTATAGGCCAAAAGCAGGTAAATGCCGTTCTCTTGCGCTATCACCCGGTTTTTCACCCAACTCTTGAACTCATCCTTGGAAAAAAGCGAAAACACCATCCCAAAAACGATCGATGCGCAAACCATGTTCAGGAACAAATCACCCAAACTCGAATTGAACCATGACGAGGCATAACCTGATGGATCGAACAAATCGAAATTGAAGAAGCTCTGGGGAAAGCTGAAAAATATCATCAAAGCCCGAACAACCGTCAATACGAACGTTGCATAGAAGATCGCTTTCCAATAATTTCCTTTGCGCCAATTTAGCCTGACCATCCCAAAGGTAAGGACCGTCAGCAATGCCATCAGCGAAAAGAAGAAAACCAACACAGCAATCTTATTGCCAGGTTCATCGGGCATCATCTCCGGGTCAAACTGAACTGAAAACAGAAACTCTCCACGCTTACCGGTGATATCCAAAAAACCCGGTTCCTGGGTAGCGGAAAGAGTCAGCGGGGGATCATTGAAAACCGCTGAATTGAATCCCGACTCAAGGTATTGGTTTTGAAAGTCTCTTTTTTGGTACAGGGGATACCATTGTACCAACCAATATCCTTGGCTGTTTCTTGAAAACCTGCGGATTTTAGAGTAGTAGATTCCCTTGCTGTTTTCCAAAATACGCTGGGTTTCCTTTGGATTGATCATGTCAAAGGACGGCATGTGTGAAAAATCAGACCAATACACCAAGTCCCCAGCCTCGGAAAAAACATAATAAGGATGAAACGCCTCGACAGTCAGTGTGGTAAAGGTGAGTGGATCTTCGGGACGATTATCGAGCAACAGCCGCAAATAGTCCTGTCCAAATTCATCTTCGATCTTTTGGATCTTTTCGGAAATCGACGCCGCAAGTCTATCCTCCTCTTTTTCCTGAAACAGAAAAAAACTTAACATAAAAAATACCCCCAATCCGAGGAGGGCCAAAAACAAAAAAAATCTGGTGGACTGCTGCATAACCATAAGTTACGCAAAAAGCAAAATCCGTACCCCTACTTTGATCATGAATCAATATTTTTCACCGTGAAAAAGAAATTTCTTCTTCCGGCTCTTTGCATGGCGGTACCACAGGTATCCCAATACCATTGCTATGATGTAGGGCATACTCAGTAGGTACAGAATCCCCATATTCAAGCCAGCACCAATTGTCGTTTCTCCGTTACTGACGTTGTTTTCGATAGTCGTACGGCACATAGCGCACTGGGAATAGGAAATACCATGACTCATCAAAAAGACCAATGCGGAAAAGAATAGGGTTTTGAAGATTTTCATTTTTCCTTGCTATTTGTCAGAAATTATAATAAGGCCTAATCATAAGATAGACAATAACACCAGTCATGGACACATAAAGCCAAATAGGATAAGCAAACTTAACGATTTTTCTATGTTTGGCCCTTTGGTCTGTATGTCCGTAGTAATATGCCAACAGGATCGGAAAAAGGGCTACCGCCGCCAATACAATATGGGTAATGAGGATGAAGTAATAAACTGGTCGTATCCAGCCTTGCCCCCCGAAAGGCGTACTTTCGGCGGAGGCATGGTAGATCACATATGATACCAAAAAAATCGCTCCCAGTCCCATAGCCGTTGTGATAGCAGCCCTATGAAATTCGATATTTCCCTGTTTGATAAATGCCAACCCCAAAATAAGCGATAGCGATGCAGCCGTGTTGATCACTGCGTTAAGGTGTGGGAGAAAGTACACCCAGTCACTTGCTAGGTCCAACTTGGAAGGCATAAACAGTAAGATTGCTACGACAACAGGGACTGCAATCGCAATCGCCACAATCCCCCTGTAAACTTTCTTTTCGTTACCAACAGAAATAGTGCTATTCTTTTCCATGCATTAGAATTTTAATCTCCAATATCAATCTATCAACCTCATCTCGATTCGTACCGCTGTAATATCCACGAATCCTGCCTTCCCCATCTACCAATACAAATTTGTCGCTGTGCACAAAATCCTCTGCCACGCCCATCCCATCGAGCGTTGGGAGGATAAAGCCGCAGCGTGCGAGTTCATAAATCTTTGTTTTGTCACCGGTCAGAAAATGCCATTTTCCAGCAGTCGCATTGTGATCTTTGGCATAAGATGCAAGGATTTCCGACGTGTCATACTCCGGATCAATAGAAATCGAAAATATTTGCACGTCGGATTCATCCCGAAAAGCGGCATCCACACGCTCCATTTCTTTGGACATCACAGGGCATATACTCGGGCAAGAAGTAAAGAAAAAATCCACCACGGTGATTTTGTCCTTCATGTCCTTTCTACCCCGGGTCTTGGCGTCTTGGTCCGTCAGCTCAAAATCAGGAATGTAATGCTGTCCGCTTTCCACGACGTTGCATTCCTTAAAAGGATTTTCCACCCCATCTTGGTAGTAAATCGGGATATCGTACTGGTTGGTACCGAATGTCTTGAGAAACAGGATGATCAGCACTGGAATCATCAGGATACAGAGCAAAACAAGCCCCTGCAATATCCTTAGTCCTTTCATGTTTGTCGATGCTTTGAGTAGTAAACAAAAAAGTAGGTTGAAGTTCTCCCTCCAACCTACTTTTTTTCAAAATTTTATTCTAAAGACAAATCACCACCTGATGTGGAAAATGTCGGTTCCTTCCTTCACTAATGCTATCACCAACCATACCAGGAAAATCAGCGGCACGATGATGGAATAGAACAAGGGCTTAGCCTCATCTCCCAAGTGCATAAATACCATCATGATGTATTTCGCTTTCCAGATCGTCAGTGCGATGAAGATACCATAGAGGAGCAAGCCTCTCGGGATGGTAAACGCAAATACGAATTCGATTGAGGTCAAGATCAAAAGTATGAAAGCTGTTTTCCAAATTTTCTTGATTTTCTCCTCGTCTCTAGGAATTACTTCCAATGCCGGTTTATTTCCGTGTGATGCCATATACAATATATCGTTAGATCAAATAGAAGAATGTAAATACAAATACCCAAACCAAGTCTACAAAGTGCCAGTAGAGACCAATCTTTTCAACCATCTCATAGTGACCTCTCCTCTCGTACACGCCAACGGCAGATTGGTAAAACGCAAGGAACAAAAGGAAAACGCCAATGGTCACGTGGAATCCGTGGAAACCGGTAATGAAGAAAAACAACTGCGCAAATGCCGCTGGACCATATTCATTCACCGAAAGATTCGCCCCATGCACAGTCTCGGTAACCACCTGACCCAGTTTATTGACGTAGGTGATTAATGAACCACCATGAGTTCCATGGATAAAGTGGGTCCATTCCCAAGCTTGGCAGCTCAAGAAGGTAATACCACCAAGAAGCGTCCAAAGTAGCCATTTGGTGACGTCATTTCTGTCATTTCTGTGGCCTGCCTCTACTGCGAGAACCATCGTCACGGAGCTCATGATCAAAATAAATGTCATCAAGCCCACAAAAGCCAACGGAGGATGCACACTGTGGGTGAATGGAATGGCGTCAAACACCATTTCAGGCACAGGCCAGTATTCATTCGAGCCTACAAACTGGTCTGCCGGTCCAGCATACGCCGGATAACTTACCCTGATCGAGGCATAGGTGATCAAAAATGCGGCAAAGGTGAAGATATCCGAGAGCAGGAAAAACCACATCATGAGTTTCCCGTAGCTCGCTTTCAGTGGCTCGTTACCACCTCCCCAGACACCTCTTTTGGGGCTCACCCCAATCGCTGTTGCAGTCGTTGACATATAAATTCAGTTTACTATTAATGGTTCAATAAAAGGAACATAAACAAATAAATCCACAAACCTCCGAGGAAATGCCAATACGTTACCAACATTTCCATCCTATCCATACTCTTTGAATGGACTTCGTACTTGAAGGACGAAATTAATACAATAATCAGAAATATCACACCACTGATCAGGTGCAAGGCATGTAGTCCTGTGAAAACATAAAGAAATGATCCCGCAGGATTACCCACGAAGAATACATCCCGGTCAACTAAGGCGACCCAACTGTACCACTGACCAACAAGGAAAGTGAGACCGAGTACCGTAGTAATGATCATGCCGGTTTTCAAATTACCCAATTCATCCTTTTTTGCTGAAAGATACGACCAATGAAGCGTCACACTACTCAGGATAATCACCCCGGTCGTATACCAAAATATTTCAGGCAAATCAAACTCCAGCCAATTCCCCTCAGACTGTCTCACAATATATGCACTTGTCATCGAGGCGAATATCATAACCACCGTAACGATAAACAGCCACAGTGCGAACTTCTTTGGATGCATCGCTATCGGCTGCTCCGCATTCTCTACAAAGGCAAATTTTTCTTCCATCGTTCCTACACTTTATCCAACAAATATGCAATCTGCACGACAGGCAGGTAAATAAACGAACCAAACATGATCCTCAAAGCTGATTTTCTCGAGCAATCACGCATCAGTGAAAATGTCTGGGCCAAAAACAAAACCCCACAAACAGTCGCGATCACGCCCGAGTTTATCCCTGTTAAACCAAAATAGGTTGGCAACAATCCCAAGGGAAGCAAAAACAGCGTATAGACCATAATCTGTATCGCAGTATTCAGGTCCTGTCCCCCACCGCTAGGCAGCAATTTGAAACCCGCCCTTTTGTAGTCCTCATCACTTACCCACGCAATCGCCCAAAAATGTGGGAATTGCCAGATAAACTGAATCCCAAAAATGATCAGCGCTTCATGGGAAATCATTCCTGTAGCCGCAGTCCACCCCAACAAAGGCGGCATCGCTCCTGGAATTGCACCTACGAACACAGCAATTGGCCCAACCCGCTTCAATGGTGTGTATACAAACACGTACAAAACCATGCTCAGCAAACCAAGCATGGTGGTAAGCGGATTGGTGAATATCCATAGAATCGAAATCCCCAACAAGGCGGTCGCAAACGTGAAAAAGTATGCCTCTGTCAAGGAAATCAACTGTAGTGGAAGAGGACGGTTCTGGGTCCGCTTCATCAGCTTGTCAATATCCCTTTCCCAAATTTCATTCGCAGCACCCGAAGCACCAGAGACCAGAAAGCCGCCGAGCATTAGTCCAAAGAATTTTTCCCAAGAGAAGAAAGTACCAGAATCCCCAAGAATAAACCCAAACATCGCCGAAAACGTCACCAAGGCCGACAAGCGAAATTTGACCAAATCCATGTAGGCTCTCAATCGAACCGACAAATGGCTCAAGACACTTTTATCCGAAATATCAACTGTGTTCATTTCTGACAGAAACCAATTTTAAATTCTTTTGTGAATTCAGCTGCATCAATAACACAAACTGAATCCCGATAATCAAGGATCCAAACAACAAATGAATCGGCTGAAGAAATGCAGGAATCGCGAAATAAGCCATTCCTACACCAGAAACAATCTCCACCAACAACACAAGCACCAATATTTGACTCCACTTATAAATGCCAGCCCTTCTGATTGAATGCTGGTATACCTTCACAAAGAACAAAACATGAACCCCGAGAATCAGAAGGGAATAACTCCTGTGTATCAGAAACTCGAGACCGAGCTGCGCAATCCACTCTCCCCTTACCATATTCCCGAACTCAACCGCCACCATGTCAACCTGTTCCCGAACTTCCGTCCCCAACACGATCTGCCCGAGCATCAACACCAAGCCTAACATCAGCAAATTGTAAAGGAAAGACGACTTTTCCGTTTGGTGAAAAACAGGGTACTTAAGCTTGTAGGCTTTTTGATGAATGAAGAGCAACAATCCTACTATCAAGAGCGCCAACATCATGTGAACCGTAATCATCCAAGGCAACAAATTGGTGGATACTACGATCGACCCTATCCAGCCCTGAAATATCACCAACACGAGTGTAAGTATCGAGATCACCGGTATCGATTTGTCTACTGCAAATAAGGGCAATGATCTCCAAACCGTTAGAATCACCAACATCCCGATTGCGACCCCGATCAACCTGTTGACGTACTCTATCCAAGTTTTCACAGCGTTAAACGGTTGCTCAACAAGGATAGACTTGTCATTCTTGATTTGATCTGCTTTCTCGTTGAAGCCAAGACTTTCCAACTGGGCCACAAAACGGTCGTTTTTTTCAACCCTTTTTGCGGCATAAATCTCTTGATAATTTTTTGGGAGCTGGCTCTCGCTCGTCGGCGGAACCCAGCTCCCAAAACATTTTGGCCAGTCGGGACAGCCCATACCAGAACCGGTACTTCGTACGATCCCTCCGACAAATATGAGGAAATAAACAGCTATCACAGTGACCAAACTGATCCTGCGAAAGCTGCTTATCTGATTAAGATGCTTTTGATTCATTAGCGACCAACAATGTCTCTTCATCAGCGATGATCGCCTTCTCCAATTTCACAAGCTCTTGCTCATGAGGAAGATTGGACTCTGGAGTCGCAGACAAAGGCACAGTTTGAGGAATGAAATCTTCCGGCGCCCCTGGCTTTGAATAATCATAAGGCCATCTGTACACCGCTGGGATCTCTCCAGGCCAGTTACCATGACCCGGATGCAAAGGCGTAGTCCACTCAAGTGTGTTGGATCTCCAAGGATTCAAGGACGCCACACGGCCTCTGTACATGGAATAGAAGAAGTTGAACAAGAATATCAATTGGGCGGCAAATGTTACGATAGCCGCAGCAGACACAAACATGTTCAAATCTGTGTACATATTGGAAAATTCAAAGTTTGTCCAAGTGTAGTACCTTCTTGGGAACCCGGCAATTCCGATATAGTGCATCGGGAAAAACACCATGTACACGCCGATAAATGTCAACCAGAAATGCACATACCCTAGCCTCGCATCCATCATCCTTCCAAACATCTTAGGGAACCAATGATAAACGCCAGCCATCAAGCCAAAGAACGACGCCGAACCCATCACGAGGTGAAAGTGTGCCACCACGAAATAGGTGTCATGAAGTTGAATATCAATTGCCGAGTTTCCTAGGAAAATACCAGTCAGACCACCTGAAATGAAGAATGATACCAAGCCAATAGAGAACAACATACCCGGCGTAAAGATCAGATTACCCCTCCACAGCGTTGTGAGGTAGTTAAAAACCTTCACCGCAGACGGAATCGCGATAATCAAGGTAAGGAACATGAAGATCGATCCAAGGAACGGATTCATTCCAGAAACGAACATGTGGTGCGCCCATACAATGAATGAGAGGATCGTGATACCCAACATGGAAATCACCATTGCCTTGTATCCAAATATTGGCTTGCGTGAATTGGTTGCAATAATTTCGGATGTGATACCCAATGCAGGCAACAAAACAATGTATACTTCAGGGTGTCCGAGGAACCAGAACAAATGCTGGTAAAGCACGGGACTACCGCCAGTGTTTGGCAAAGGTTCGCCACCGATGTAGATATCAGAGAGATAAAAACTCGTACCAAAACTCCTGTCAAACACCAAAAGCAACGCCGCTGAAAACAGCACAGGGAAAGAAAGAAGCCCAATTACCGCCGTAAGGAAAAATGCCCAAATCGTCAACGGTAGTCTGGAGAACGACATACCTTTAGTCCTCAGGTTAATTACCGTGGTGATATAGTTGATACCGCCCAAAAGAGAAGAGGCTATGAAACATGTCATCGCAATCAACCACAAGGTCATACCCAATCCTGAACCAGGAATGGCCTGCTCCAAAGCAGATAAAGGAGGATAAACAACCCATCCACCAGCAGCTGGACCAGTCTCAATGAAGAGGGAAACGAACATAATCACACTGGACAAAAAGAAAAACCAGTATGACAACATATTCATAAATCCAGACGCCATATCCCGGGCACCAATCTGGAGGGGAATCAAGAAGTTGGAGAATGTACCACTCAGGCCAGCTGTCAACACAAAGAATACCATAATGGTACCGTGCATTGTAACCAGAGCCAAATAGAAGTCTGGGTCAAGCTTTCCCTCTGCAGTAATCCATCCACCCAAGATCGGTTTCAAGAATTCCAATTGCATGTCAGGGAAACCCAATTGAAGTCTGAAAATTACTGACAACAAACCACCAATGATTGCCCAAAAGATACCTGTGATCAGAAACTGCTTTCCGATCATTTTGTGATCCTGGGTGAAGATATATTTGGTGATAAAATTATCATGATGCTCATGCTCATGGTGATCATGGGCCGTAGCGCTGTGGGAAGCTGTATGAGCTGTTGCCATAATATTTGATAATTGTTTTACTTGTACTCGCTAATGGTAATATCAGCCAATTCTTTCACATCGGCAGGGAGATTCTCTACCAATGCAGGATTGATGACTATATAGGGTCTCTGCTCGGCCAACCACTTTCTGTATTCGGCAGGCTCAACAACATTGATTACTCTTTTCATAGAAAAGTGTCCTCTTCCGCAGATCTCGGTGCAGGCAATTTCGAATTCAAACTCAGGGTCGTTCAATTCCGCCCTCATTTCTTCTGTTGTCTTGTTGGCAACAAACCAAAATTTAGTCGGCATACCTGGTACAGCATCCATTTTCAGCCTCATGTGTGGAGCGAACACAGAGTGAAGCACGTCACGGGCACGGATCCTAAACAGTACCGGCTCGCCTTTGGGGATCACGACAACAGGAGAAGAGAAATCGTCCAACGCATTCTTGTCTGTAAAGTCAACACCCGAAACGTTCGATGCTGTGGTTAGGCGAAAATCATTTGCACCCAACACGTTATCTACGCCAGGATATCTCACTTCCCAAGCAAACTGATACCCCATCAACTCGACAATGTGAGCGTTCTCCGGGGCTGGCTTTGTGATATCGGACCAAGCTCTCCAACCACCGATCACCAACAATGCCAAAACAATCGCTGGTACCACAGTCCAGATAACCTCCAATTTGTTGTTATCGGGATAAAATGCGGCCTGTTTGTTTTCTTGGTATCTGTATTTGTAAGGGAACCAGAACAAAAGGATATGGGTCACAATGAAAATGAACCCAGTGACTGCCATGGTAATCCAGAACAACTGGTCCGTGACTGCGCCGTGTTCCGAGGCAAGCGGTGGATTGTAGTTGTCAAATTCCTTGATGGAATACCAGAACATCAAGCCGCCACCACCGATCAAGAACAAGAGGAACATGATGGCGTTAACCTTGTTACTTCCCGACGCAACCTTCTTATCACTGCCTTTGACGACAGACACAAGCGTCTGAATCCTGTACACCATCCAAATAATGGACAACAACAAGAGAACACCTACCGCAATTAGAAATCCGTACATAAACTTAGATTTTTCGGATAATTAAATATGATGATGATAACTTTCTTCCAGCATCGGATGGTTCTTAGGAACAAGATTCTGTTTAGCCAAATTGTTTAGCACCACATAAGCAACCACCGAACCATAAACCAACAGCATACCGATTTCCATCAAACCAAATCCACCGTTATGCCCCAAGGTGCCTGGCTGAACCATCAGGAAGAAGTCGAACCAATGCCCCAAGATAATCAAGAAACAAACGACTTTGAGGAAGATCGTATGCCTTTTTGCATCCCTAGTCATCAAAACCAAGAATGGAAGGAAGAAGTTTAAGACAAGGTTTACAATAATAAACGGGCTATACACGTCACTTTGCAGCCTCTCCACAAAGTAAACAGACTCTTCAGGAATGTTGGCATAATAGATCAACAAGAACTGCGAAAACCAGATGTAGGTCCAGAAAACAGAGAAAGCGAATACGAATTTTCCAAGATCATGGATATGGTTTTCATTGACCATCGGAAGGTAACCGTTGTCCTTTAGGAACACAACCACCAAAGTGATCGATGCCAAACCCGCCACGAACCAAGAAGCAAATACATACCAACCAAACATCGTGGAAAACCAGTGTGTGTCGATCGACATCACCCAATCCCATGCAGACACAGAGGAAGATACTGCAAAAAACACCAGGAATAAAGCGGACCAAGTCCTCATTCTTCTCCAATATTCTGTACCTCCATTGAGGTCTTCCGCATAAGAAAGGGACCGAAGCTTGTTGAAAAAGAACACCCAAAAGCCAAAGAAGATGACCATCCTCGCAATGAAGAAAATCGGAAAGGATCCTTTTGCCAATGGCCAAAAGAAGAAGTTACCTTTTCCATCGATTATCTTGTCATATTCCGGGTGGTTTGGATCAAACAACTCAGGATGCGTCCAATGGAAGAATTGGTGTGTAACCAAGAAAAACAGACCCGTGCCAATCATCATGATTGCCGCAAACGGAAGCCAATACCCAAATGACAAGGGAATCCTCAAAACAGGTGCTGACCAACCTGCCTGTGCCGCATATTGAATTGCAAAGAAGAACACTCCAATCACTGCGATTCCAGTAAAATAGACATTGTTGATCCAAAGGTTGGCAAATAACCTCTGATACCAATGAAAGGCGTGCCCACCGGCTTCTCCCCCATGATCATGGCTACCTCCAAACATGGCGAGCACTATACCCGCTCCAAGGATGACAGCACCAATCACCAACACTGTCATGATCGATTTCTTTACACCCGCAGAAAAATCGAATTTCTGATCCAAGTTATAATGTGTAGAACCGTGTCCCATGATTATTGCTTCTGAATTTCTTGTTTAACATAGTGGACAATCTTCCAAATGCGCTCCTGTGGAATCTGAGAGCCATGTGCACCCATTCGGCCTTTGCCTTTCATGATTACGTGAAAGATATGGCCTTCGGGAAGGTTGATGTATGCACCGCCCTTAAGATTAGCAACGCCACCTACAACCTCTCCAGCTTTGCCATCTCCTTCACCGTTGGCACCATGGCAGGCGATGCAATATTGATTGTAAAGTATTTTACCTTGAGCCAAAACCTCGGGAGTTAAAGCAACTGGGTTTTGTATCTTGGCGGCTTCTTCGAGTTCAAATGCTTTCAAGCGGTAAGGCAAAGAACCATCTTTGGTCCTAGGAACAGTGTTCGCAACCGGCTCCCTCATGTTCATCTTGTGAGGGTTGTTGATGTTGCTATTGTAAAACTCTCCCTTTCCGTCTTCACGGTTTGATAACCAACTGCCCTCCTGCTCATTATCAATCTGAGTAAGGGGTTCGTAGGCTACCGAATTGTACATTTGGGGAGCATACTCATACCCAGGGTTATCTGCCCCTGCCCCACATGAGGAAAGCCCGTAGGCTATACCGATCATCGTAAGTGCGTATATGTAATTCTGTATTTTCATAATCACTTATTCAAAGCTTTTCCTATTGACTTCACTAGCGCCAGACGTTTTCAATACCTCTGCCAATTTTGCTTCACCTATTCCACCATTAACTGCCAGATCTATCGCCATGACGTGTTTGTCGTCCGTAATCCTGAGATCGAAAATCCTGGGATTGGCCCAAGGCTTGAGGTTACTCGCAACCATGAACACGCCAACCATTCCAAACGCCGCCAAAAGTACAGTCATTTCAAAGGTTACAGGCACGAAGTCTGGTACAGCAGCGTAGTCCTTGCCACCGATAATCATTGGCCAGTCAAATTTCATCATGTAAAACTGCATGGTCAAGGCCAAAGAAGTGCCCAGCAAGCCGAACAAAAATGCTGCAATCGGTAACCGGCTTCTTTTATAACCAAGGACATCATCGATTCCATGAACAGGAAAGGGTGAGTAGACCTCGTGGATTTTCACTCCACTTTCCCTGATTTTTACTATCGCATCCAACAAAACGTCCTCGTCTTCAAACACCCCGAGGATAAAATTCTTATCTCTTTCCATTCGTTTATTTGGTTACTTTTTCTGAAGAGGATTTTACGATCGATTTAACTTCAGCCATGTTGATCACCGGGAAAAACTTCGCAAACAGGAAGAAAAGTGTGAAGAACAGACCGAAAGTGAAGAAATAAACACCGACATCAGCCCATGTTGGATAAAACATCACCCATGAAGATGGAAGATAATCCCTGTGAAGCGATGTCACGATGATCACGAACCGTTCAAACCACATTCCAATGTTTACAACAAGGGACAGAAGGAACGTTGCAACAATTGATGTCCTTATTTTCTTAAACCAGAAAAGTTGAGGAGAGATCACGTTACATGTCATCATAGACCAATATGCCCACCAATAAGGGCCAAACATCCTGTTGATGAATGCATATTGCTCAGCTGCAACACCAGAATACCATGCAATGAAGAATTCAGTGATATAGGCGATGCCAACGATCGAACCGGTGATAATGATTACGATATTCATCAGCTCAATGTGACCGATTGTGATGTAGTCTTCAAGCTTGTAAACTTTTCTCGTTACAATCATCAAGGTCAACACCATTGCAAATCCAGAGAAAATCGCTCCGGCCACAAAGTAGGGAGGAAAGATCGTTGTATGCCATCCAGGTATTACCGAAGTAGCAAAGTCGAATGATACGATTGTGTGAACTGAAAGTACCAACGGAGTCGCTAAACCAGCCAAGATCAACGCAACGGATTCATAGCGGCTCCAAGTCTTGGCAGCACCGTCCCAACCAAAGGACAAAGCACCATAGATACTCTTCCTGATTCCAGTCGCTCTATCTCTAATAGTTGCAAAATCAGGGATCAATCCAATGTACCAAAATACAAGTGATACCGAAAAATAAGTCGAGATCGCGAATACGTCCCACAATAGGGGCGAGTTAAAATTTACCCAAAGTGAACCGAAAGTATTTGGCAGCGGCAATGCCCAATATGCACCCAACCATGGACGACCCATGTGGATTACGGGGAACATAGCTGCGCAAATGACAGCAAAAATAGTCATTGCCTCAGCAGCCCTGTTGATTGCCATCCGCCATTTTTGTCTGAATAGCAACAATACGGCTGAAATCAGGGTACCTGCGTGACCAATACCAACCCACCATACGAAGTTGGTAATATCCCAGGCCCAACCGACTGTTTTGTTGAGGCCCCACATTCCGATACCCTCCCAAAGTGTGGCTGCCAAGGCTACGAAACCAAGACCCAAAGCACCGACGGATACCAAAAATGCGAGAAGCCACTGCATATTCGGCTTGCTCTCCACATGACGGGAGATGTCCTGCGTGACATCTTTAAGGGTTTTTCCGCCGGTAATCAGCGGTTCGCGTACAGATGAAGTAACCTGCATATCTTAAAATTTAAATTTATGCTTCTGATTTTTCTTTATTCCTGATCTTTGTGAAATACCACACGTTTGGACTCACATTGACTTCCTCCAATACGTGGTAGGCTCTTTCCTCATTGACCTCTTTGAGAGCGGACGTGGTATCCTCCTTGATCTGCAGCAATTGGGTAATCTTGCTGGCTGGATCGTTCATGTCCCCAAACACGATGGCCTCTGTTGGACATGCAGTCTGACATGCCATTTTGATCTCACCATCCTGGACTTTTCTACCTTCTCTCTTAGCAGTGAGCTTACCAGCCTGTATCCGCTGCACGCACATGGAGCATTTTTCAATCACCCCTCTAGCCCTTACAGTTACGTCCGGATTGAGTACCATTTTGCCCATGTCGTCGTTTTGGGCAATATTCACAGCCGCAAAATCCTTATTGTCATGGTATTTGAACCAATTGAATCTTCTCACTTTATAAGGACAGTTGTTGGCACAATATCTAGTTCCGATACACCTGTTGTAAGTCATTTGGTTGAGTCCCTCGGAAGAGTGTGTGGTCGCAGCTACTGGACATACAGTCTCGCATGGAGCATTGTTGCAGTGCTGGCACATCATAGGCTGGAATGTAACCTCAGGGTTTTCAGCAGCCTCTTCAAGTTCCTTGTTGGTAGTAGCCTCTTTTGGAGAAGAATAGTACCTGTCTATCCTGATCCAGGCCATTTCCCTTCTGTTGAGAACCTCTTGTTTTCCGACAACAGACACGTTGTTTTCTACTTGACATGCAACCGTACAAGCTCCACATCCGATACAGGAGTTCATGTCAATCGCCAATCCCCAATGGTGCTGGCTATATTTGTGTCCACTCCAAAGTGATATCTTGGAGGGTTTCACAAACTCACCTTCTTTGTAGATTTTCGGATGATACCTCCCTGCAGATGCATTCTCCTTGTACTCGCCCAAGGTAGCTTCCTGGATTACAAACTCCCTACCCATGTATGTCTGGTGGGTCTGGGTTTGTGCAATCTTATAGACATCCGAAGTTAGCTCCACTGACACACCGTCTGTGACATCATAGTTTACAAAGCCATTTGCCGCGTTCAACAAGTCGTAGGCATTTACACCCAGGCCGTTCGCAACTCTTCCAGCTTTTGATCTTCCATAACCCAAAGCCAAGCCCACGGTTCCATACGCCTGACCAGGCTGAACAAGCACAGGAACGATCAACGACTTTCCACCTACAGTTACTTTGGCTTTCTTGGTGGCACCTTCCACCATTTTCAATCCATTTTCATTGGCCCATTTCTGTGAAACTGTCAGGTAGTTGTCCCAAGTCACCTTGGATATTGGATCTGACATTTCTTGAAGCCAAGGGTTATTGGCAAATGTACCATTGCCGATGCCGACTTTTGTATAAACAGCCAGCTCAGTTCCAGCATTATCTGCTTTGTAGCTTTTAGAAATCGCCGCAGCTGCCGAAGCAACATCAGCATTTCCAACTATTGTCGCCGATTCAGAAGGAATGGAATAAACGCCATTGAAAAGCGATCTATCCCAAAACTCCTGTGCGGATGTCACTGCAGTTTGGGTTCCGATTAGGCTTGCATTCCAGTTAGCTTGTAGGAAATCATAGTAACTAGTCTCAACTCCCGCCCATTTCAAGAATGATTCTTGGGCTTGACGTGTGTCAAACAGAGGTGAAATGGTCGGCTGTGCCAAGCTGTATTCTCCTTTTCTTGGATTGAAGTCGTTCCAAGATTCCAAGAAATGGTGATCCGGCGCGACATACTGTACCAAAGAGGCTGTTTCATCCAATGTACCATTTGTGGCAAGGGAGAATTTTGCTTTGGCTATTCCTTCGGCAATTTCCGCTCCCCGTGGGTGGTCGTATACCGGATTACAGTTATAGAATATCACTCCACCAATAGTTCCCGACTTCAATTCGGAAACAAATTGATTCATGCGGGCATCATTTCCCTTCCTGAAATTAGATGGTTTCGTAAAATCAACAGAAACTCCGTTGTTGCCCAGCAGGTCATTGATTGCGTTGATTACGACTTGTACGTTGGGGTCATTTGAGCCAGAAACTACAATCGACTTCCCTTCGTTAGCCAACAATTCCTTGGCCGCCTGATCCAAATAGGCAACCTCCACTGCAGGCGCAGAAACGGTCAAACCGCCCTTTGCTTTTGCAATTGCATTGTATAAGGACAAAACGGCTAGTCCGCTTTGGGATGGTCGGATAGGCGTACGGTAGTCCGCATTGGCACCAGTAAGGGAAAGATTGGACTCAAATTGGAAATGCCGGGACATATTCGGTTTCGCCTTTGAAATCTTCCTGCCCTGCGCATATTGCTTCGCATATTCAGTTGGAGAAATCCAAGTTCCGAGGAAGTCCGCTCCAAAACTCACGATTACGTTGGCTTTTGAAAAATCATAGGTTGGCAAGACCGCAGAACCATAGGTACTTTCGGCAGCCTTGGTAATGCCATAATTTGACACCGGATCATAAGTTATTATCTCCGCACCGCCATACAGGGCCGCAAATTGCTGAAGAGCCTTCTCAGTCGAAGGTGACAAAATTGTATTGGAAACGATCTTAACCACGCCTGCAGTAGGCAGTTTTGATTTTACCGCTCCATCCAATGTCGCCCAATCAGACTTCTGCCCGTTTACATGGGGCCCTGCCAAGCGTTGTTTGTCATAAAGCGAAAGCACGGAGGCTTCCACAATCGCACTGATACCGCCTTTATTTATTGGAGAAAGTTCATTTCCATCGATTTTGATGGGACGGCCTTCTCTCGTCTTGACGACAATAGATGCGTAGTCACCGCCCGATGCGAAGGTGGACGCATAGTAATTTGGAATAGAAGGGTTGACGTCTACAGGTTTGTTGACATAAGGAATAGCCTTTCTAACCGGAGCCTCACAGGCAGCCAATGAAGCTGCTGCCAAGCTGAATCCCATCAACTTCAGGAAATCCCTCCTCGACGAACCTTCTTCACTACCGTTTACAGGCAGATAATCATGAAACTCTCTCTCGGCATTCTTGACAAACTCAGAATCGTTTGTCAGCTGCTCCAAACCTTTCCAATAGGTCTTTTTATTTTCTTTCATTTTATATCGAAGAAAAGTAAGTTCAGATTAGATATTATCAATAGTGGCATTTTGCACACTCCAAGCCACCGATGTCTTTGACTTTCAGCGCTTGTTTGGATCCGCTGTGTAGCTGAACCAGCTTGTCATAATACTCGTTGCCCTGGGCATTGACATTGGTTGTTCTATGACAATCAATACACCATCCCATTGTCAGGGCACTGTATTGGTAGACTACCTCCATTTCCTGTATTGGCCCATGGCAAGTCTGGCACTCTATACCGCCGACCGCTACGTGTTGTGCGTGGTTGAAGTAAGACAAGTCAGGAAGGTTGTGGATTCGTACCCACTCGATCGGCTGATTGTTGTCAACCGCATTATAGATCTTTTGGATCTCTGTAGAAATCCCTTCTTTTCCACCCACATTTTGGATATGTGCGTGGCAGTTCATACAGATGTTCGCAGAAGGGATATTGGCAGACTTCCCAATCTCCACACCGGTATGACAATATTGACATGGAATCTCGTACTGACCAGCATGCAATTGGTGCGAAAAAGCAATTGGTTGTTTTGGCGCGTAGCCCTGCTGCACACCGACGGTATACAACTCATCGAGCGCTGTCTTTACTACAAATGCGACCAAAAGGGTTGTAAAGATGATAAGGAAGGCATCGGACTTGAAAATTTTCCCGATTTCGAATTTTTGGTTAATAAACTCTTCGTCCGCCGCATCGAGCTTTTGATTGTTGAGATACTTGGTCAAAATGGAGATAATCAATCCCAAAACAACCAAAATCAAAAACAAAACTAGGACCAGCACTCCTAAGATAACAGTCAAATACTCACTTGGGATTCCAGCTCCCGCTGCAGCTGCACCTTCTGTAGCTGTTGGCGCGGCCGCCGCAGCTGGATCCGCCTTGTCACCGTATTCGATGTAAGCCAACAAATTCATCAGGTCATCATCGGTCAGGAATTCATGCGCTGGCATTGCCAAATTGTTGAATTCCTTCGCAATTGCTACCGCTTCCGCATCACCGGATGCGATCAACGCCTGGGAGTTTCTGATAAATCTCTTTGTCCAGTCTATGGAGTGGCGATCCGTGACACCCCTTAGCGCAGGACCCACGTTCTTTTGATCCAGCCTGTGGCATGTCCGACAGTTGGCGTTGAAAATAGTCTTGCCAGCCGAAATGGCTTCCTCACTGTTGGATACATCAGGATTGACCGCATAGACTTGTGTTCCTGTCGTCAAAATGAAGAGCAGCAAAAATGTACTCAACATTCGGGGAACACTTAATAAGGAGCGATTGATCGACATAAATATTACTTAATTAAACAGTTGATTGCAGGTTCTCAAATAACTCTGCAAATGTACTACCCCAATTCAATTTTTCAAATTTGGCCGAAATGACTGAAAGAAGGATCCAGCGTTTAAAAAAAATAATGTAATTATCTGTTTTTCAATTACTTGGATATGTATTCCGAGCGGATCAATTTATTTAGAATCAATATAAATAAAAGAATATTTGGAGATACTTTTGGCCATTTTCAACCTGCGTCAAAAGTGCTATTCGAAACAGTATCACAATCGAAAAATGACCCGAAATAGGCCATCATAGAAAAGTTGAAATAAAAAGATCAAAAATTTGGTTTTTCAGTGACTATAGATATTTTTGTCGTATTAATCCAAGGTCGAGTGGCCGAGTGTAAGGCAAAGGCCCGCAATGCCTTTTACGGTGGTTCGAATCCATCCTCGACCTCTGCGTAAAGAACGAATTTAATCACCCCATTAAACCGTTCCCGTCAATTTTATCATAGAGTGCACACAATATGTCGTTGGCATTTGGTCGGCACTTCACATTCATGGTCGGGTGGCCGAGTGCAAGGCGAGGGTCCGCAAGATTCTACACGGTGGTTCGAATCCATCCCCGACCTCAATTTTGTGAACGAATTTAATCACCCCATTAAACCGTTCCTCTTGAAAACCAAAAGATCGGACGCAAATCCGAGAGTAAAAAAATCCTGCATTAATTTGCAGGGATTTATCATTACAAGGTCGGGTGGCCGAGTGCAAGGCGAGGGTCCGCAAGATTCTACACGGTGGTTCGATTCCATCCCCGACCTCAATCATTTTTCTTTTTCTTGGTAAGAATAAATCCAAGCTTCTGAGAAAATAGTATGTGGTGGATAATGTCCTAAAAAAAATAGCAGCAGTATCCAAAAAAGCAGATTAAAAGGTCGGGTGGCCGAGTGTCAGGCAAGGGTCCGCAAGATTCTATACGGTGGTTCGAATCCATCCCCGACCTCAGAAATTTCAAAGAAATTCTTATTTTTGAAAACCTGAGTCTTTCAAAATCGGTTTATTCAGTACTGAAAACCTATTTGAAGTATCAAACACTTTAGATTGAGGGTTGGATTTAGAAAAAAACGATTTCAGACAATAAGGTCGGGTGGCCGAGTGCGAGGCGAGGGTCCGCAAGACTCTTTACGGTGGTTCGAATCCATCCCCGACCTCATAGAGCCCTCATGAAGTGGGGGCTTTTTCTTTTCACCCGTGTTGGCATGATTTTCAACTATTCTTTCTGGGTGCAAGGGAAATACCACCACAGGTTTTGCAATCAAGGACGAATTACCTACATTTGCATTCCGAAAAACAAAGGGTCGCGTGGCCGAGTGGCTAGGCAGAGGTCTGCAAAACCTTGTACAGCGGTTCGAATCCGCTCGTGACCTCTATAAAAGCATCTGCGAAAGTGGATGCTTTTTTTATTTAGAGATTACCGGAAATACGAACTGTTCAAAGATCGGAAACCAAAAGGAGGCTTTATCTATCCAGTGTCCTGAACGAATTTTCCCTGCCCTTTAAAAAAAAAATGCCGACCTCTCAGCCGGCATTTTTTTATATTAGGAAGAACCATCTTGTGTCCTAGTTCTTTCCTTTTATTTCTAGAAGTTATTTCTTCCCTTCCATTTTCTCCTTCAGCTCAGCCAAAGCATCGATGTCTCCTAAAGTGGATTTCTCGGCAGGAGCAGGAGTCTCTACTTTGCCTTCTTCGCCTTTCTTCTTCACAACTTTCTTGGCACCGGCCGACTTGGCTTCTTCCTTAAACGTTGCAGTGTGGGAAAGTACGATTCGCTTATCGTCTTTTGAGAACTCGGTTACTTTGAAATCGAGAGATTCGCCAACTTCTACGGTTGATCCATCTTCTTTCTCCAAGTTTTTGGAGGTTGCAAAACCTTCAAGACCATAAGGAAGCTCAAGAACTGCGCCTTTGTCATTCTTGGAATTCACAGTGCACTTGTGGACAGAACCAATCGGGAACACTGTTTCAAATGTATCCCAAGGATTTTCCTCCAATTGCTTGTGGCCCAAGGCAAGTCTTCTGTTCTCAACGTCCAATTCCAATACAGCTACTTCGAGCTCATCGCCCACTTTCACAAATTCGGATGGATGCTTGATTTTCTTGGTCCAGGAAAGGTCAGATACGTGTACCAATCCGTCGATTCCTTCTTCCAATTCAAGGAACAATCCGAAGTTGGTCAAGTTTCTAACGACACCTTTGTGCTTGGTACCAACAGCGTATTTGGTCACCATGTCGCCTTTGGTCCATGGATCTTCGGTCAATTGCTTAATGCCCAAAGACATTTTTCTTTCGTCTTTGTCCAAAGTCAAGACAACCGCTTCGATTTCGTCACCAACTTTCACAAAATCAGCAGGGTTTCTCAAGTGCTGAGACCAGCTCATTTCGGATACGTGGATCAAACCTTCTACTCCAGGAGCCAATTCGAGGAACGCACCATAATCGGCCACGTTCACGATTTTGCCTTTCACCCTAGAACCAATTTCGAGTTCAGCTGACAAGGCATCCCATGGATGAGCCGTCAATTGCTTCATGCCGAGAGAGATACGCTTCTTGTCATCATCGAAGTCAAGTACAACAACTTGAACTTTGTCATCCAAGCTAAGCACTTCCTCTGGGTGGTTGATTCTGCCCCAAGAGATATCGGTGATGTGCAAGAGACCGTCTACACCACCCAAATCGATGAACACACCGAAGTTGGTCATGTTTTTGATCACGCCTTCCAATACCTGACCTTTTTCGAGGTTGTTGAGGATCTCGGCTTTTTGTTTTTCGAGGTCTTTTTCGATCAACACTTTGTGCGAAACGACCACGTTATCGTTGGTGTGGTTGATTTTCACCACTTTCACTTCCATCTTCTTACCTACGTAGATATCGAAATCCCTGATAGGTTTCACGTCGATTTGGGAGCCTGGCAAAAAGGCCTCTACACCGTAGATATCCACGATCAAGCCACCTTTGGTCCTTCTCTTCACCAAGCCTTCGATTACGGAATCGTTGGCCAAGGCGTCTTCGATATCGGTCCAAGCCCTTACCATTCTTGCTTTCTTTCTGGAAAGAACCAATTGGCCCAAGGCGTTTTCCTGCTCTTCGATAAATAGTTCGACTTCGTCGCCGATCTTGAGGTTAGGAAGGTCACGGAATTCGGACACCGGCACCAAACCATCAGACTTGAAGCCGATGTTGACGATGACGTCCTTATCATTGATACCAACGACGGTACCTTTGATGACTTCGTGTTCGGTGATTTCCTTCAAAGTACCGGAATAGAGTGCCTCCATTTCGGCTCTTTTTTCCTTGGAATAGCCCTCACCAAAACCTTTGGTGCTGAAATCGTCCCAATTAAAATCTTTTTGTTTAGACATAATATGCAATGACCCTGAAAGGCGACGGCCCTCGGGTCAGGGGGCAGCCGTTTTTTGTTGGACATAAAGCCCCTGAAAATCAATCCAAGAGCCCCGTTCACCCGAACGGACTGCAAAGGTAGGATTTTTTATAGAGACTGGAACGCTGAATTAGAAAAAACTCCTTTTTCCATTAAAATTGCGAAAAATCGAAAACCCCCGAAATGGCTTCCGGGGGTTGTTTGCAAGCGAAGAGTTAGTAAATTGTTAAACGATTGCCCAAAATTAACCAAAGGTTTGCTGTTATGAAAATTGTCTGGTGGATTTATACCATCTACGCGGCTATCTGCTTCGTGTTTTGGATGCTCGTATTCGGCTTGGGAATTGTGATTCCACTATTGGTCAGTCCTCGGGGCGGAAAGGTATCCTTTGTCTTCATCCGACTGTGGGCCCGGATTTGGTCTGCCATGGTCGGTATCCGCTATGAAGTGCACGGAAGGGAACATATTGAGCCACACAAGCCCTACATCTATATTTTCAACCACCGTTCCTTTATCGATGCACCCGTTATCCCCATGGCGATCCATCAGGAAGTGCGCGCCATTGGCAAAAAGGAGCTATCGAAAATCCCCTTGTTCGGTTTCATCGTGTCCCGCGTTGCGGTATGGGTGGATAGGCAAAATCCCGAATCCCGTAAAATCTCTGTCGAAAGATTACTCCAAATCCTCAACCAAGGCATCTCTATCGTGGTCGCCCCGGAAGGCACCCGAAATGACACCAATCAGACATTGCTCCCATTTCAAAAAGGAGCATTTCGCATCTCGGTCGAAACTGGGGTGCACGTCCTACCGATGGCAGTAATCGGCGCGGACCATATCATGCGACGGGGTTCCATGATGATGCGGCCCGGCAAAGTACGGGTCTATCTTTCGGCCGCCATTGATCCAACGCCCTACCAAGCCAGCAACAATTTTGAGGGATTGGCGGAAAAATGCTACAATAGGTTGGAGTCAATGATTATGGTGAATGAGTGACTCTCTAACCTTTTATCCGAAGGCCATGCTATCGGATTCTTTAGAGATTTGGCTGTGGCTGTGTGCCCTAAACCATTTCCAAAGACGAAAAAATAAAAATCCGAGAGATTGACCCTCGGATTTTCGCTTTATTTCTCCGCCATCACCTTCTTGATATAGGCAACACTTTGGGGTATCTGCTGGACTGACCGGGAAGATTCATCTTCGATAATCAGGTATTCGGTGCCCATTTTTTGGGCTTGCTTGATGATGCCACGGATATCTATATCTCCGGTACCCAAGACGACGTTTGTTTCCACATCACCCCGACCATCAAAACTGCCGGGGGTTCCTTTGGCACGATCCTTCAAGTGCAGCAATGGAAATTCCTTTGGATACTTTTTCATGATCGCGAGGGGATCACCACCGCCCATCTGCACCCAATACACATCCATGTTGAAATCGTAATTCTTGGCGTTTTTGATCAATTCATCAAACAACACACCTTTGCCATGCGGCTTGAACTCGTATCCGTGCGGGTGATAGCAAAGCGTGATGCCTGCGTCTTTGAGGATTTTTCCGGCCTTATTAAAAACTTCAATGGCCTCTTGGGTTTCCTTGATGCTAAATTGACCTTGGGTATGCGGAATCCAAAAGCAGGTCGCGTACTTGGCTCCGTAAGCTTTGGCATTGTCGATAATCGCTTGGGGATTTTCCTGCAGCTGCTTGAAATCCGCGCCAACCGCAATCATACTTAATCCAAGACCGGAAAGAAACTGCTTGTACTCGTCAAGCGACATACCGTAAGTTCCTCCCCCTTCGAGGTAGTTGATGCCCATTTTCGGTATCAACGCGTGCGTGCCTTTGACGTCCGTCTTCATTTCGTTTCGAAGACTGTACAATTGAAGGGCGATTTGTTGGGCCTGTGTATAGCCGGCAAATAGCAACAATGCCGCCAACAATAGGAAAGAGATTTTTTTCATAGGTTCTCATGGGTTTAATGGTTATAAGTTAAGCATAAGGCAGTGAGATACATCATTTATTTTGACCAATGGAAAAATCGCCATATGATATTGTTTGTAGAACTTGTTTTTTAACTTCGGAGAAATCAAAATCCATGAAAACCAGCCGCCGTCAATTTATCCAACAAACCGCCCTATCGGGATTATTTATGAGCATCGCACCTTCCCTTTCATTTGCTGAGCACCAAGATTTGATTCTTGGCCATGGAGACTTCAAGTACAAGCTTGATCCAAATTGGGGAAACTTGGATCCAGCCAAATATCCCGTCATCAACTGCCATGAGATGGTGATGGACAAAAAGAAAAGGATGATCATGGTAACGGACGAACCCAAAAACAACATCCTGATCTATGACCAATCCGGAAAACTGCTGGATTCCTGGACGCTCAACTTGCCCGCGGCCCACGGTTTGAGTATTTGCGAAGAAGGTGGAGAAGAATTCCTCTGGATCGTAGACAATGGAGGCAGGGTCATCAAGACTGACCTCAAGGGAAAGGTCATCACGGAGATTCCTTCCCCTGTCAGCGCTGGAATCTACACAGACAAAATGCGCTGGGTGCCCACAGAAACCTGCGTAGCACCCAACGGGGACCTGTACATTACCGATGGATACGGTTCACAATTTGTATTGCAATATGATGCCAAGGGCAATTTTGTCCGGAAATTCGGCGGAGACGGGCATGGCGACGCCCAATTCAAAACAGTGCATGGGATTGCTGTGGATACCAGAAAAGGCGGCAAACCGACCTTGCTGTGCACCTCACGCGGACACAATTCATTCAAGCGTTTCAGCCTGGAGGGAGAATATATTGAGACGATTTTCCTGCCTGGGGCATTCGTCTGCAGGCCAGTAATCCACGGCAAAAACCTCTACGCCGGCGTCTGCTGGTCCAGGGCGAAATACCTCGAGCTGATGGACAATTCCGGATTTGTAACCATCCTCGATGAAAACAACAAAGTAGTATCCAACCCAGGCGGCACTGCCCCAAAATATATCGACGGCGAATTGCAGCTGATGATCCAAAAGGAGCCGGTTTTCAAGCATTGCCACGATGTCTGCATCGATCAGGACGAAAACATCTACGTCTGCCAATGGAATGCCAGCCGGAGTTATCCGATGAAGTTGGTGAGGGTATAATGAGAGGGCAGTGGGCAGTCGCAGTAGGCAGCATGCACCCTACCTTTCACTTTATAAAAAAAATTGAGTGATCTCTGCCAACTGACCACTGATCTCTGCCTGCTACCTACCCAATCCCCTCCAATTCACTCAATTCGAGCCAACGCATTTCGAGGTTCTCAACCTCATGATCGATCGCAACAATGCGCTTTGACCAGTTGGTCATATCAGCGGGGCCACCGCTGCCAGCCTGAATTTTCTCTACCAATTGATCTTTTTCGCGCTGAAGGGATTCTATTTTGTTGCTGGTTTCCTCAAATTCCTTTTTGTCTTTGAAAGTCGCCTTTGGTTTTGACACGGATGCAGCTTCAACCTTCTTAGGTTCAGGCGCCTTCACTTCCGGCTTTTCAAGCTTTGGGGCTAGTTTTTGTTCTTTTTCCCACTCCCTGAAATCGGTATAGTTACCCGGAAAATCCTTGATCTTGCCCTCCCCTTCAAATACAAACAAATGGTCCACCAAACGGTCCATAAAGTATCTGTCGTGGGAAACGATCAGCAAACATCCGGGAAAATCATCCAAAAACTCCTCCAAGGTATTGAGTGTCATGATGTCCAGGTCATTGGTAGGCTCATCGAGGATCAGGAAGTTGGGATTTTTGATCAAAACCATCAGGAGCTGTAAACGCCTGCGCTCTCCACCACTCAGCTTCTCGATCGGTGTAAACTGCTGTTTTGGTGGAAAACCAAACTTGGTTAAAAATTGCGAAACAGAAATCGTGCTTCCTCCCGCGATGGTAACTACTTCGGCAACGTCCTTTACAATGTCGATCAGCCGCTTGGACTCGTCAAACCTGTCCTCTTCCTGTCGGTAATAGCCGATGGCGGTGGTCTGCCCAATGGTTACTTTCCCTAGATCCGGCTCCAACAAGCCCGTAATCATATTCAGAAAAGTGGTCTTTCCGGCGCCATTTGGGCCTACAATTCCGATTTTGTCGCCTTTTTTAAAAATGTATGAAAAATCCTTGATGACTGGCTTGCCGTCGAATGACTTTCCCAATTCGTCGATTTCGATGATTTTATTACCCAACCGCTGGGTGGTCAGTTTCAGCTCAATTTCGCGCTCCTCGCGCTTTTGGAAGGCCTTCTCTTTGGTTTCCTCAAAAGCGTCTACTCTGTATTTCGCCTTCGTACCTCGGGCTTTTGGCTGCCGCCTGATCCATTCGAGTTCCTTTTTGTAGAGGCTCTTGGCTTTGTCAATTTCGGTCGCTTCGATCTCCCGGCGCTCGGCTTTTTTCTCCAGGAAATAGCCATAATTCCCCATGTAGCGATAGATCTGACCATTATCTAGTTCGAGAATTTGGTTGGTGACCTTCTCCAAGAAGTACCGGTCGTGGGTGACCATCAGTAGCGAGAGATTCGCGCGGGAAAGGTAGTCTTCGAGCCACTCGATCGTCTCCAAATCAAGGTGGTTGGTAGGTTCGTCCAGTAGTAGCAAATCCGGCTTTTCCAAAATAGCTTTTGCCAAAGCTACCCGCTTGCGCTGACCGCCTGAAAGGTTTCCCACAGGCTGTTCGGTATCCTTCAGTCCCAATTTCCCCAAGACCTCCTTGACCTCGTATTCATAATCCCAAGCCTGCATGGCGTCCATTTTTACCAAGACCTGTTGCAACAGATCGCCGTTGTCTTTGCCCATTTCGGCATCTAGCATGACTTTGTGGTAGGATTCGATCAGGCCCAAGATTTCATTGGTACTGCCTTCGAAAATGGTTTGGTAAATGCTCAAATCGGCAGCAAAAACCGGGTTTTGGTGGACGTAAGAGACTTTGATCTGTTGGTTGATGCTGAATGTGCCGGAGTCCGCGACTTCAAGGCCCATGATGATTTTCATAAGCGTAGACTTGCCGGCCCCGTTGATGCCGACGAGGGCGATTTTTTGGCCTTGATCGATGCCAAAGGATATATTCTGGAACAACTTCCGCTCCCCAAAAGACTTACTGAGATTTTCTACCGATAAATAATTCATGCCGCAAAGATAGACGGATAAGTATTGGGAAATTGGGGGATTGGAAAATTGGAAAATTAAAAATAGGAAGAATGTGGTGGATGAAAGGTAAAGGCCTGGGTTGCTTCCAGGTGATATTACTCAAATCTCATGTCTCACATCTCACTTCTTCCGCAAGATATCCTTCACAATCTGCTCCGCATGGACGATGGAGTTTTCAATAAAAAATTCCCGGGTATTCAATCCCCCGCAGACAACACCCGCAAGGTAGACGCCAGGCACATTTGATTCCTGATTCGCCTGGTCGTAGCAGGGTTGACGCCTTTCATCCAGACTCAGTTCGACACCCAATTGGTCCAAAAGCGCAAAATTGGGCACATACCCGGTCATGGCAAGCACAAAGTCATTTTCGATGGCAACCACACCCTCGGGCGTTTGGATCAAAACTTCCTTTTCCCGGATTTCAACTACCTTCGAATTGGTGAAGGCCTTGATGGAACCTTCCTTGATGCGGTTTTCGATATCGGGCCTGACCCAATACTTGACGTTGGGATCGACACTATCTCCCAACATGACCATGGTCACTTCTGCGCCTTTTCGCCAAGTCTCCAATGCCACATCGACTGCGGAATTTGCCCCGCCGACGACCAACACTTTCTGAGCGATATAGGGCCAGGGTTCTTTATAGTAATGTGTGACCTTGGGCAAATCCTCGCCCGCCACATGCATCAGGTTGGGCAGGTCATAAAATCCCGTCGCAAGAATCAAGTTGCGGGAAAGGTAGCTGCCTTTGGAAGTGATGATTTCAAAGAGGTCGGCTTTTTTGGAAAGGGTTTTGACTTCCTCGTACAGGTTTACACGAAGTTTCCAAGTCATGTACACACGGCGGTAATACTCCAAGGCCTCGTTGCGGGTGGGTTTGTGGGAAATGGACATGAAAGGAATTCCGCCCATTTCGAGCTTGTCGGAGGTAGAGAAAAAAGTCATGTTCAGGGGATAGTTGAAAAGCGAATTGGTCAAGACACCCTTCTCAACGATCAGATAATCCAAGCCTGCCTTTTTACATTCGATCCCGCAGGCAAGCCCAATCGGTCCGCCCCCGACGATCAATACATCCAAAACCTTTTCCTGAACCTCGGTTTCCATAGACAGTAAACACCCCTAAACCTGTTTGTGTTCGAGCATTTGGAAGCTCAGCGCTTTCTCCTCAGATCTGTTTTCCGCTTGGAAATACCGGATTTCGTTCATTTCTACATTCCCGTCATGGTGCCAAAGCAGTACCGTGGTATTGATGGTGCCGTAGTAGTTGCCGACATTGATAAACTGTGCTGAAAGCAAGCGCTCCTGCTCCAAAGTAGCGCCAGTACTTGGTAATTTATCATCCGATTCGAAATCCCGAGACAGGACAACCTCACGCAATCCAATCGGGTCAAACTGCCGGTGTTCAATTTTCTGGGCCAATTTTTCTTTCGCTTCCAACAGTTTGCGCCAGGGAGTCTCCAAGAGTGCATTGCTGAGGCCATACAGGCCAAAATCCAGGCGGTGGATTCCCTCTTGTTTGTTGGAAAAATAGAAAAGCTCATCCCCCTCCCCTACGAGGAGGTTGAACCCATCGTATTCGTCCTTTTCGGACTGGATTTTCTCCAAGTAATCCTTTGGATGATCCTTTCCCTCGAGGAAGTTTTTCACCAAATCCCCGCGTGATTTATCGTATTTATTCTTGTTGCGCAGGTCGCGGTAATTGGTCAAAGCGGCAAAGCGTCCACTTGGATGGATACCCAGCCAAGTGCCGCCCGCGCGGATATCCTTGCCGGCGTAGAATCCAGCCTCCCATTGGCGCAAGGATTCGGTGGGCCTTTCGAAAAACTCGTCCCGGTTGGCGACCAAGATGAGTTTGTACTTTGGATGATTATTCCAGTTAAATGCTAATAGACACATGGCGCGCAAGATACGAAAAGAGGCTTTAGATTCGAGATACGAGACTGGAGATTTGAGACATGATACTTTAGGTTTGGGACCCGGAATTGGTGGGGACAAGAGCGCACTGTTTTTGTTCTTTGGGTTTCAAAGTCCGCATTTATCTTTAACTTTTGGATCGGAAACCCTTTTCTGCGAACATGGACACAAAACCAAAGCCGATTTTTGACAAACGTATTTTCTGGGATGTGGCGTTTGACCAAATAGACTATGACCAGAAATCCGCCTTCGTCATCACCCGGGTATTTGAACGGGGAGATGTCGAAGATATCAGAAATTGCAGGCGATATTATGGCGATGACCGGATTAGGGAGGTACTTCTTAACGCAAAATTCCTACCTGAAACACGCATGTACCTCGCCGCGGCTGTAATCGATCGAGGGATAACTGATTTCCGATGCTACAAACTCAGACAGTCGAACCCGGAACTTTTTCCATACTAGTCGAACTAAATGAAATTCCTGCTCTGAAGGAATTTGCATTGGTTGGAGGCACTGCATTATCCCTTATTTTTGGCCATCGGATTTCCGTGGACCTAGACTATTTCTCCACTTCAAGTTTTTCGAATGAGGATGTCATTGTTGCGTTGGAAAAAAGATATGGACCTGCCTTTGAAATGGAAAAAAAGCCTCCGCATTTCGGAATATTTTGTTTTATCAAACATACAAAGGTAGATATCGTCAGGCATCCACACCCTTTGATCAGACCGATTCATACAATCGAGGGCCTCCGCTTCTTCTCCTTAGAAGATATCGTAGCGATGAAAGTGCAGGCAATATTGGGAAGGGGGAAAAAGAAGGACTTTTGGGATATCGCCGCGCTGTTGGAACGTTTTTCGGTACGGGATTTTGTGGAGTTCCATCGACTAAAATTCAAAACCAACTATATGGATATCTCGACACCAGAATCATTGACCTATTTTGCCGACGCCGAAGAAGACCAAGATCCCATCAGCCTCAAAGGGCAGACTTGGGAGTCGGTAAAGGATTTTATCCGGGGAAAAGTAAGAGAGTATCTTCTTTGAGCCAACTATTGCTTTATCATTATTTTAACATCTTTTTACGAAAAAAATCGTACCCAATTCTTGCATTACGATGCACTTCGTATAACTTTGTACGAAACGAATCGTATTAACCACTATGCAAGCCAAACCAACAGAATCCGAACTGGAAATCCTCTCCATCCTTTGGGAGTTGAAGACTGCCACGGTGCGGGATATCCACGAACGCCTCGCCCTCACCAAGGACACCGGCTACACGACCACGCTCAAAATCATGCAGATCATGCATGCAAAGGGACTCCTCCTCCGCGACGAGCAAAACAGGACCCATGTGTACCGTCCGGCCGTGGACGAACAGGTTACCCGAAAAGGTCTCGTGAGCGATTTCGTGGCCACGGCTTTTGGCGGAAGCGCAAAAAACCTTGTGATGCAGGCCTTGGGACAAGCCAAACCTTCCCAGGAAGAACTCGATGAAATCCGCGCATTTCTCAACCAACTCGAAAAGGATCAATGATGGAAACGCTCCAAAATCTCGTCCCTGAGAGATATCTATTTGCCTTGGGTTGGATGATCGTCCACGCCATCTGGCAGGTCGCAGGTGTTGGCCTGCTGCTTTGGGTTACTTTGCTTGCTTCCCGACAAAAATCAGCTGCATTCAAGTACCGACTGAGCATTTCAGCACTTGTGTTGATCTCTATGTTGGCTTTGGGAACTTTCATCTATTCTATCCCCGAAGCCGCATCCACGACAGCGGATATGAATGTGCTATCTGTCGCAATCGACAAATCGACTGAAACCAAGGCCGAATACCTCCTTGCAGCGCCCTCCGACTGGATGATCGTTTCCAAAAGGATCGAAAACTGGATCCCGACATTGGTGCAAGTCTGGTTTTTGGGTGCCATGCTGTTTTTGGTAAAGCTCGGCACCTCCCTTGCCGATATCAGGAATCTACGGCATAAAAAGCATGAACCTGCCGATCATATATGGCAGGAAATTCTCGAAAACCAATTGCGCTCCCTTCGTTTGGGAAGTACCGTAAAGCTGCTGAAAAGCATCCATATCGACATGCCTATGACCTACGGCGTGTGGAAACCAGTCATCCTGATTCCTGCAGGGCTATTCTTCCAGCTTTCCCCCCAGCAACTCGAAGCGATCATTGCACACGAACTCGCCCATATCAAGCGGCATGACTACCTCGTCAACCTGTTGCAATCCTTTTTGGAAATCGTGTTCTTTTTCCACCCGATCTTCTGGTGGATCAACAAAATCGCGAAAGAACAAAGGGAAAATGCCTGCGACGACCTGGCCATCAAGATGGGCATAGCACCCAAAGATCTGGCTTATGGCCTTGCCAATGTCCTGAACCATGCGAAAAAACAAAGTCCCGAAATGGCGATGGCCGCCACAGGGAGACCCAAAAACCCGACACTCGACAGGATCAAGCGGATCATGGGAATCAAACCTACTACTTCACAACCAACTACTTTAACCACAATGACGATGATGACAACGCTGATGCTTGGCGCCACCCTACTGGTCGGCGCAAGCGACAAGACATCCAAGGAGTCTTTTGATGACCTGATGGCTACCGAATTGAACCTGACCACAATAGAGGGAGACTGGACCAGCCAATATACATCGGCAAAAAGTGACACGATCCCGCCAAAAGATTCAGTGAGGGTCTATTTGGATTGGGACAAAATGAGCCCCGAACAGCAGGAGAAGTTCAAAAAGGAAATGGAAGCATTCAAAGACATGGGGGTCTTTTTCAAAGACATGAAGCCCCTATTCGAAGGATTGGCGGATATGGGTGGTCTCTTTAAGGAATTTCCGGTAGCGCCATTTAGCATTGAAGGTGCTCCGATTCCCCCGTTTGAGTTTTCTATGCCGCAAATGGAATTTGAAGCGCCACTGGTCCCCTTGTTCGATATGAGTGATATGCCGCAAATGGATTTTGATTTTGCACCAGCGATTGAATTCCCCGCAGACATCTACTTTTTCCCCGATACTGCCAATGGATTCGGGTACTCTTTCCAGTACAAGTTTGACACGACCAAAATGTCCAAGGCCGAAATCGAAAAGAAACGGGCTGAAAGGCAGGCGAAATATGCGGATTACGAAAAAAAGGTAGCCGAAGCGATGGAAAAATGGAACGAGGCCAACAAGGAAAGGATCGAAGAATGGCAAAAAAAGAACGAAGCTTGGGAGAAAGAACTTGCTCCCAAGGTCGAGGAATTCCAAGCGAAAATGAAGGCATGGGAGCAAGAGAATCAGCCACGCATCGAAGAATTTCAAAAGAAAATGGAGGAATGGCAAAAAGCAAACCAACCCAAAATGGAGGAATTCCAGCGAAGAATGGAAGCCTGGCAGCAAGAAAACCAAGTCAAAATGGAGCAGTTTCAGCGCAAGATGGAAGCTTGGCAGCGTGAACACCAGCAGCAGTTGCAGGAACTCCAACGGACACTACAGGAATCAACCAAAAAAGGGGGCAATTGAGCCCCCTTTTTTGTTCGCTTTAGTGTCGAATACCATCCAACAAATTTTACCGATTCCTACATTTCCCAACCGCTTCTGACCGGCTCCTTGATATACTGGTCGGCATCCGGAATTCCTTTCGCTTTCATATTGTCATAATCCCATTCGATGAGCTTTCCTCCCAACCTGAGCGACAACACACCCAAGAGCGTAATCTCGGTCAATCTGGAACCATATTCGAAATTGGCAGAAGACTGTTCTTTGTTTCTAATCGCATCAATCCAATCCTGAAAATGACCCTTTGACCTTGTCAGGCTGGGTTTCGGAACTTTGATATTGTTGCGGAAAGACTCCGGAAACACTTGGGGCTTGCGATTGCTTCCATCATTGATGATAATCCCTTTGGTACCCACAAACATGGATGCCCTTGCCGGATACACATAACCTTTTGGTAAAGCCGGATGCAGGTCTGGCCTCAATCCTCCGGAATACCAGGTGATTTTCATGGCTTTCTGCTGGCCATTGGCAGAAAAATTGAAATAACCAATTTCTCCATAAGGGGCAATTTTCCGGTCGGAATAGCCTGCCGGAAACACCTGCACGCTATCAGGACTTTTAAGATCAAATGCCCAAGTCACCGCGTCTAGGTCATGGCAACCAAAATCCCCCAAAGCACCGCAGCCATAATCCCAAAAATCCCTCCAGGTAACGGGTACATAGTCCTTGTGAAAAGGCACCATTTCCCTTGGACCTATCCATTGATCCCAATCAAAACCAATGGGCATGGTGCTTTGGCCCTGTGGCAAACCCCTCAATCCGGGTAACCAACGGCCCGCAGGTACCCAAGCATGACATTCTTTGACTTCCCCGATTACTCCCGCACGGAGGTACTCTACCGTTTCACGGATTCCGTCAGCCGAGTGGCCCATATTTCCCATCTGAGTCATCAAACCCGTTTCCCGGGTAACCTTCGCAACTTCACGGGCTTCCCAAATATTGTGGGTCAATGGTTTTTCGCAATAGACGTGCTTGCCCATTTTCAAAGCCATCAGGGCAATATAGGCATGGGTATGGTCAGGCGTAGAGATGACGACACCGTCAATGTCGGCGGAGTTTTCCATCAACTTGCGGAAATCCGTGTATTGGGCGACCCTTTTGCTTTCTCCTTTGGCATCATTGTGCGCCTCAATCAGGGCGGCGACCGGGCCTCTGCCTGCCTCTGAGCGATAATAGAAATCAGCCAGGTTCCAGTAGTAGGCTGGATCTGCCACAGCGGCAATGTTGACGTTTTCCACTTTCAAAAAATCCTGGGCATTCTGCTTGCCTTTTCCACCGGCGCCGATGATAGCCAAGTTGACTTTATCACTTGGCGCGGTGTAGCCCGGCCCACCGATCACATGTCGGGGCACAATCATCATTCCTGCGCCGCTGAGCGCAGCTGCTTTTACAAAATCTCTTCTGGAAACGGGTGGTTTTTCGTTTTTCATGGTCATAAGGGTTCAAAAGGTTTTCTATTTCAATTTGGCAATCAGCTCCTTCATCAACTTAAACGCAACCATAGCTGTCATCTGATGATGGTCGCGAATCGGATTGTATTCTACCAAATCTGCTCCGATTACTGGCACTTTGACAGCCAGGAGCAAATCCAGCAATTGCCGGGTGCTCATTCCTCCTGGCTCATAATGCGAAACGCCGGGCGCAAAGGCAGGATCCAAGACATCAATATCCAAGGAAATATACAACGGCCCATCCAAAGCTGAAACGAACTCTAAACTGAAGTCCTTCATTTCGACGATCTTGACCTTGTACTTGGCCGCCTGTTCCCGCTGATGCTGGGTCAAGGTCCTTATGCCCACTTGGGTAAGGGACTGCAGCACACCTTTCTCCAACAATCTCGCAAAGGGCGAAGCATGGGAAAACGGATTGCTCTCGAAATCATGATATAGGTCTCCATGGGCATCCAACTGCAATACATGCATGGGGCCATGTTTCAAGGCATGGGCTTCTATTACGGGATAAGCGATCGAATGATCTCCTCCCAAACTCAGCAGTTTGCTTTCGTCCGCTATGGCTTCGCCGACATATCGTTTGATTTGCTCATAGGCCTTTTGGGAATCCTGGCTGGCAAAAGACAAGTCACCCAAATCCTCATAATCCCTTCCCGCAATGATTTCCTGCCCTTCCTCGGTATAGTTGTTTGCTGATCCTTCCGCAGCCATCAGGCGAATTCTTGGTGGTGCCAAATAGGGGCCCCTCAGGAAAGAACTATTGCTATCAAAAGGAATTCCTAAGACCTTGATCATGGTTTGATTTTTACAGGTTTCAGTTCCTCAAAGAAAATGTCGTCGTTTGGCACCTCGAAATCCATCCCAATAACCTGCAGTTTACCATCCAGGTTGAACTTTACAATCCCGAAGCTGAACCAGGCATGTTTCTCGTCCCACAGGATTTCAAAGGTATCATAGTGCCAATGTCTAAGCGTCGCATTCAATCGTGGCGAATCGGCAAACAGCAGCCTCAAGTTTCCGTCCTTCTCCTCGACGCTGATTTTGCCATAGATATCCGAATGGTAGGTTCCTGCATACACGTTTGAAGGATGTGTCTGCTTGGTGCCCGTAACCTTGGCCTTTTTCAAATCGGCAATTCGGGTATCATTTTTCTCATTCTCATTGGTCCTTTTCAGCATATCGCCCGACCAATCCTTGCTGCCAGTCCCAAGAAATTGGTCCAAAGCATAATAAGTGGCGGCCATGATTGGGCTTTTATGCCCGTTGGTCAGCACCACGACACCCAGTTTTTCCTCTGGGATAAGCGTCACCGCCGTGATCATTCCATCATACCCACCGGTATGCCCGACCATCAGTTTGCCGTGAAAATCACCCACAGTCCAGCCAAGCCCATAGCCGTTGAAGTGGCGCCCAAGGTCGTTTTTGGCAGTGTGGTCAACCGGAAACACATTATGCTGTGTCCAGACAAGGTTGCGGGTAGACCTACTCAGCAAAGTATCTTGCCCGATGATACCATGGTCAAGATTGAAAACCATCCACTTGGCCATATCGTGGACCGAAGAAATGATCCCGCCCGTAGCACCGACATGCTCCCATCCTTCAAATTTGATCGGGAAGTTTTTCCCTTCCTCCCTGCCATGCGGCGTCGTGAAGTTTCCTTTTTTTCCCATATCCGCGATCGTCGTGGTCGTCCTGTCCATACCCAAAGGGGCAAAAATCCGCTCCTGCACCTGTTCCGCCCAAGTCTTGCCACTGACCACACGGATCAGTTCGCCCGCTGTGATGTACATGAGGTTGGAATAGCCGTAGCCCGCCCTGAAGTCATAAGCTTGGGGAAGTTGTCCAGCCATTTTGATAAAATGCTCCGGAGTCGCCTGTGACTTGTACCAAATCACATCCCCACTGAAAGTGCCCAATCCTACCCGATGGCTCAACAAATCCCGCACCGTCACTTGGGACGAAATCCAAGGGTCGCCAAAAAGGCTGAAATACGGGAGGTAATCCTTTACGCGGTCATTCCACTTGAGTTTGCCTTCTTGCACCAGCATGCCGATAATGGCTGAGGTAAAAGCCTTGGAATTGGAGGCAATGGCATAAAGCGTATGCTCATCCGGCTTCTCGGACTTGCCAATTTCCTTGACCCCGTAATTTCCTACAAAAACCAATTTACCATCCTTCACGACACCAATACTCGCACCCGGCACATCCCAATCCTGGACCATTTTCGCGAAGTAGGCATCCAGCTTCTTGGGATCGGGAAGTTTTTGGGCGTATACATTTACCCAGGAAAAAAGAAATAGAAAAGAAATGATCAGGCGCTTGTTCATTAAGTGTGTGGAATCGGTGTCCTGCTAAATTGGCGAAAAAGCGTTGGAAACAAAAAGTGAAATAGAGATCAGCGGCGTGGGAAATGATAAAAAACAAAGGTTGGATGCCAAGCGGAAACCACCGAAAGACATCCAACCGAATTTATTCCCAAAAACGAATTCCCGTTGAATCAGGGATTCAGCCTTGCCAAGATTTCCTTGGCTTCATGCCATTTCAGTCGTGGCCCAAACTGGCTGACGATTTTGGAACTGGCCATGGAGGCAAGTTTCCCGCTGGAAGCATAGCTATGCCCATTGGTAATGCCGTAAAGGAACGCCCCTGCAAACATGTCCCCTGCCCCGTTGCTGTCGATAGCGACGGTTTTGTAAGGTTCGATATCGATAAAGGTATCCCCATCAAAGATCATCGCCCCGTTTTTGCCTTGGGTAATCACGAAATGCTTGGCGGATTTCTTCATTTCTTCCCGTGCTTCCAGGATATTGTCTTTGCCGGTGAAGAGCATCGCTTCTTCCTCGTTGGCGAAAAGCAGATCGACGCTGTAGCCAATCACATCGTCAAATCCTTCCCGAAAGTACTTCACCATCGAAGGATCGGAAAAAGTCAGCGCCACCTTGGTACCCGCAGCCTCCGCAATTCGCTTCGCCTGCATCATCGCCTCTTTGCCATTTGGAGAGGTGATCAAGTAGCCCTCGATGAACAAATACTTGGAGTCCCTGATCGCCCACTCGTTAAGGTCATTGACGGAGAACGTCTGGGTAATGCCCAAAAACGTGTTCATCGTCCTTTCAGAATCACCGGTGACCATGACAAGGCATTTGCCCGTGATGCCCTCCTCGGGCTCTTTTCCTTCGAGACTGTTGTCCACACCTGAATTCTTGAGGTCTTCCAAGTAAAAGTAGCCCAATTCGTCGTTTGCCACCTTGCAGCAATAATAGGATTGTCCACCAAACTGGCTCACCGCGATCACGGTATTGGCCGCGGAACCGCCACATTGCTTTTTCGCCTCGGCGGTGTTGATGACTTTCATGAGTTCGTTTTGGCGGGTTTCATCGACCAGGGTCATGAGGCCTTTTTCCACCCGATTTTCGAAAAGGAACTCGTTCGTTACCTTGAACTCAATATCTACCAAGGCATTTCCTATGCCTGTGACGTCGTATTTTTTCATTGGGAATTAGTTGAATTGTTGATTAGTTGATTTGTTATTGGAAAAAATGCTGACGAATAGAATTCAAGCCGATTTTTCCGCAGATTATGAGAAGATCTTATGGCGCTCAAAGGGTTTTGTCCTGTCAAACAGGTACCTATAAGTATGGTGTGTTTTGTAGATCGTCGCGTTGAGTTGCTCGCAAACCCGCATCATTTTCGGGTTGAAATCCCCAATCCAGTTCATTTCCAAGGTTTCGTATTTGAAACTGCTTTTGAAGGCTATATCATCGCGATATGCCATAATCATCGCACTTTCGACTCCTTTTCCCTGAAAATCAGGAACTACACCAAAAACCAATCCGAGCATCTTTTTGGGCGGATTGAATGTCTTGTGAAAGATGAATTTGAGTTTGCCGATCAGGTCCATCTTGCCGTTGACATATTTGAAAAGCTGATTGATCTCTGGGATATTGATGAAAAACGACACAGGTTCGCCCTTGTAGAATCCAAAATAAATCAACCTCGGATCGATGATCGGCGCCATTTTGGCAAACATCAAGTTCGTCTCTTTCAAAGTCAGTGACTTGCCCATATACTTTGCCCATGCCTTGTTGTAAACCTGCATGAAATATTCCGGAGCCTTGTCCTTGATCTCGCTTTTCTTAATTTGACGAAAAACGAAATCTGGATCCTTTCTGATCGCCTTGGCGCGGTCCTCCATTTTCGGGTCAAAAACAGGGTCCTTCACGCCACGCATGTAGGTAAACTGTTTGAAATAAACCTGGAATCCATAGGATTCGAAGAAATGTTGGTAATAAGGAAAATTCCATGGCATGCCGTAGTTGGGTTCGGTGTACCCATCTACCAACAAGCCCCACCATTTGTCCCTTTCACCAAAATTGACCGGGCCATCCATGGCTTCCATTCCCTCTGATTCCAGCCATTCCTTGGCGGTATCAAACAACAGAAATGCTGCCTTGACGTCGTCAATACATTCAAAAAAACCCACACCACCGGTTGGTTGGGACTCTTTCCATTTTGGGTGCAGAAATGCAGCCACCCTGCCGATGGTTTGCCCCGACTCGTTGTACAGCAGCCATCTTTTAGCTTTTGCTCCTTGTCTGTAAAGCTTGTTTGTCTCGGGATGGAACAGTCCCTCGATATCCTTGTCCAAAGGCCTGATCCAGTTCTTTTCACTTTTGTAAAGCCGGGCGGCCATTTCCAAAAATTCCTTCGCCTGTGCTGGAGTGGTGACTTCCAGAATCTTCATAAGCAGTTGTTTAAACCGTCAAAAATAAGGCAATATTTCAGAAGTCCGACAAGTTGGTTTGTCGGAGAAAAGCTAATAGACCTTTTCTCCCTTATCTACCCAAATGCCCCAAGCGGCATTGTAGGTATGGATTTTTGGTGTCTGCCGATTGCCGGCGTACACAGGCTTGCCCTCATTGACCCAATGGAAAATCCCGCCATACAGATTGTACACCTGCTTGAAGCCTGCTTTCTGCAGCTTTTTCCCAATATCCTGACTCCGCGCGCCGACCGAGCAATACACAATGATGGGTTGGTCTTTGGGGATGTTTTTGACAGATCCCAGCGAAAAAGTATCATAGCCTACCCATTTGGCACCCTTGATGTGACTGACTTCATACTCTTCCTTTTCCCGAGTATCCAACCACACAGCCTTCGAAAATAGCTCCGTTTGATTCAAATAGGCCAAAGGGAAATCGTCATCGTACAATCCGCTGAGCATGGTTTTGTAAGCCAAGCTTTGGGCCGATGCCGTTAAACTGACGAAAAACAAAAATGCCAAGACAGATAAACCCTTTCCCATTTTTACATCTCTTTAAATTCCACCCGACTGATGATATCCAAGGTCAGGTGCAGCATCAAGGTCGCTACCAATACCATTCCGATCGACAAACCCAGCATTCCGTAGACAAACTTGTCCGTGATGAAATAACCGAAAAATCCTGCCGCCACCGAAGGCAGAATCCCAAACAAAATTACCCCTACGACGATGACCGGGCGAATAAGTTTCCGGTCCCAACCTTCATCAAACCCTACTTGGGTAGTAAGGGTAATGGCAAAACCCGTGAGGTAAAAAGCCAAGAGACAAATCGGAAAAAGCAAAATCAAGCCCCAACTCAGACCGGCAATCAACACAGCGGGAAGGATCAAACCTACGCCAAACAAACCAGTCTGGTACAGGTCAAGCTTTATCATGTTGATAAATTTGGAGGTCCAAGTCGCCGGGATAAGGATAAAAAACGGTTTTTTCAGATCGCCCACACTCGTCCTGCCCATCCCGGCAAAGAAATACATCATGATCATCACCCCCAGATATCCATATATAATCTTATGCGAAAACCAATCAAAATTGGACAGGACGGCCATAATGATCGCGATGCCAGCAAAGCCAAGGGCATATAAACCAAACAGCGGATGAAAGTCCTGCCGCGAGCTGTGGACATAATTTCTCCAGTACAAAGCCACCGCACCCGTTCCGAAATCAGGAAGATTGAGTTTCTTTTTCAAATTCAGACTTCCGGTTGACTCCGAGGCTTCTGCCTTTCCCATTGCCTTTTCTTTGACCTCTTCGTTGGATTTGGTGGATTCCAACACGTCTTCATAATAAGCTCCCGCATGTGCGATGACCAAAAACAGGATCAGAAAGAATGAAATGATGTAGACCAAGGAAAAGCCTAGGGGTATCCACACGTTGCCATGGCTGACGTAGGACAAAATGCCCCTACTCCAACCTACGAGCGGGAAGAAATCAAACCAGGGTGAACCAATCCAAGCAAACATGCCCTGCCAAAATTTCTCCGCCATCAATCCTGGAATCATCACCATCAGCGCAAGGACGATTCCGAGGATGAAAATGCCGTTTCGGATATAAGGCAGAATGCCATACTTGGTGTTGAGGGTGTAGATCAAAAAGCGAATCGGGGAAATAATAAAGAAGAAGAACGTAAACCCGAGCGACATGATGATGAGGTTCCATGCATTGAGGTCAAACACGTCGTTGAGCTGCGCGGTACTGTAAAGGATAAAAATCAAGCTCCCACCCAGGGCCGGAAAAATCGACCGGATCATATAATATACGAGCAGATTGGATGGATTTACCGGCGCTGTGAAGACAAAATTGACGTCTGCCATGGTGAAAAAGCTGATATTTTTTTTGGTAGCTCGATAAAGCTGGAACATCAGAAAGGCCAAAGCCAACAGGGTGAGACCTCCCACTACATTTTGCATCGCAAAATCAACCTCCGGTACCTCGCCCGCCGCATCCTGCAGGGTGTCCAGCTGACTGGCGTCCATGTCTTGGCTGCGCCCTCCCCTTCTAAAATAAAAAAAACTGAAATACGCCAACACTGCTGCATAGGGCAGCAAGCGCAGCGGGTTTTTCAGAATCAAACGGATATTGTTGCGGACGATAAAGAAGTCCTTGCGCAACAGAAGCTTAAACTCATTCATCCTTTGTCAATTCTAAAAACAAATCCTCCAAACTCGAATCCCCTTCCGCCCCAAAGTTGCTCTTGAGGTTGGCAAGCGTGTCATTGCCGATGATGTTGCCGTCTTTCATAATCATAATTCTGTCGGCAATGGTCTCCACGCTATCGATCAGGTGCGTACTGACAAGTATGGTTTTGCCTTGTTCTTTCAGGTCCCTGAATACCTTCTTGGTGTTTTTGATCGCCTTGGGATCAAGGCCAATCATCGGTTCATCAAAAAAGAGGATCTGAGGATCAGGAAGCAGCGCACAGCAGATCGATACTTTTTGGCGCATGCCTTTGGAAACGTCCCGGCCCAACTTATCCTGTTTGTCCGACAATTCGTACAAGTCCATCAATGCTTCGGCCTTTTCCTGCCAGTTCTTCACGCCATAGGCCTGCGCAATAAATTGCAGATGCTCCCGCACCGTCAGTAGGTCATACACATGGGGAGTTTCGGGTATATAGGAAAAAAGCTTCTTGGCTTCCACGGTCATATGGTCGTGACCGCCGAGAAAAATCTCCCCCGCATTTTTCCGCAGCAGCCCTACGATACATTTCATGGTGGTACTTTTCCCGGCACCGTTAGGGCCCAAGAGACCAACGACTTCCCCTCCAGCAAGTGAAAAACTGATATTGTTGACGGCGTTTTGCTTTCCGTACTTTTTGACCAAACCTGTTACTTCGAGCATAAATCCACGATTTCGATTCAAACCTAATTATAATCGAAGAAATCGGATAAGAGTTTACATCAGCTCCTTTTTTCTTACATGACCTCCTGCAAAAAATGACAGAAAGAATAACAGAAAACCCCAAGAATTGGGATTAGGGATTTTTTTGGAAAAATGATCTACGGGACTGCGGACAAAATTGCCCCTAAGTACAGGTAACTGTCCAAGCAATAAAATGTGCTTTTCTCCTTTTTTAACCAAATCAATAGTAAAAACAAGGCATCGAAGACGCTCTTTGGAACCCATCGAGGTTAAAACTTACGAACAATGTATGAGTCCCGCGGGTATATCTCCCAAGGCTGTTGGTCGGAAAATCATAGGCATATCCCCCCTTGAAATACTCGCCAAACCTCAAACCTCCCAGCAAACCGATGCTGGATTTATGCTCCCAATTGAACCCGAAAAATGCATTGTTCGAGAAATCAGCAATGACGGAAGTCAAATAACTGGTTGGGGCACCTGTCAGTTTTCTCGCCAGAATGTTTGGAGAGATTGTGACGATATCGCTTACAGGTAAGCGCAAACCTGTCATCAGGAAATAACTCGCATCGCGCACACTGACGCCAAGCTCGAAAGGGTCATACCTGTCAGACAGAAACACACTCGGCGTAGAAAGCCCAAAATAGAAACTTTCCGAAAAGAGGTAGAATCCAAATCCCAAGTTGGGTTGGATCATGTTGAATTGCGTATCTTGAACGATATCTTCATCAGGATCTGAAATGTTCAAGTTTGTGTAATCCATCCGCACCGAATTCATTCCCGCCTTCATCCCAAAAGCCATCCGGAGGTTGGAACTGAAGCGCAGGTAATAGGAGATGTTGGCATTGAACCCTGTTTCCTTTGTAGCCCCAAACTGATCATTGATGAAATCCAATCCCAGGCCAAGGTTACTTTCTTCCCAAAGCCCGTGGGCCGAAAGGTATTGAGTCTTGGGGGCCCCGTCGAAACCCGTAAACTGCGAACTATGGATTCCTATGGCGCTCAGTCCACCACCTGCCCCCGCAAATGCCGGGTTATAAATCAAGGGATTGAAGGTGAAAACCGAAAGCTTGGGATCTATCTGTGCCTGTACTGCGAAAGCAATCGCCAAGTAAAATATTGCAGCAACCGTTATTTTTTTCATGATCATTTCCTTTGGGTGTTGAGAAGATAGAGGTATCCCGTCACGCGGACTGGCAGGGTTGCAGCAGGATTTTTATAAGTCAAGGCATACAGGTAATTGCCAGTTGGGAGCCCAAGTTCGGGCTGCGAAACACCCGGCTGGTTGGATTCACCGTAGAAGAACTTCCCGTCCTTGCCGTAACCGTCAGCTGCCCATACCAGTACTCCATGACGGTTATAGATTTCCAACCGATTTTCTGGGAAAGACTCAATGTTCTTGATCTTCAGGTATTCGTTTTTATTGTTCCCGTCGCGCGTGACCATGTTGAACACTTCCACCTCGCATGGCTGAACAATGGCCCTTACTGCAACCCGGACTGAACTCTCGCATCCACGATTCCCCGAAACGTTCGCCGCATAGTAGGTCTGCCCGTCCTGAAGTCGTTCACTTTCCGAAAGTGGCTGACCACCAGATGGACTGCTGTACCAGCGAATGGTCTCACCCACTGCAAACAGCTTGGCTACTGTGGGCTGGTCGGACTCACAGAATTGCTGTTCCGCGTCCGCCACTGCAGACTGTATCCTAATGATTGAAGCCCTGATTTCCTTTCTGGCACTTTCGCAATTACCGGTCCGCTGGCTCACGAAATAAACTCCTCCATCCTGTATTGGATCATTCGGATTCAGTGTCTCAGGGCCGGAGGCATTTCTGTACCAAACGAGATTAGTGCCGGTCGCCTGAAGTTCGGATACCCTTGCACCCTCGCAGAACTCCTGTTGGGAAGCTCCTCCTGGAATCTGAGGAATGTTGATTCTTACCCTTACTGCAAGTCTTGTTGCGCTTTTACAACTTCCAAGGGTTTGTTCTGCATAGTAGATGTTGCCATCCTGAAGCGGCAGGTTCCCAGCCAATGGGTTTCCACCAGTACCGCTACTAAACCACTGGACTGCTGTACCCGTGGCCTGGAGTTGATCTACAAAAGCTCCGTTGCAGAATTCTTGGTCAGAAAGCCCTGTAGGAGGCGCCACCTGGTTGACGGTCACCTGTACAGCGACAGGCGCACTCTCGCATCCCTCCTGGGTCTGGGTCGCAAAGTAAGTCCTGCCGTTTTCAACCGGACTGTTGGGGCTGAGTGCCGTTGTCAGTTTCTGGTCCGCATACCAACGGACATTTGTGCCGGTGGCTTGGAGATTGCTCACCGTGGCTGCGTTGCAGAAGGCCTGACTTTGCGCCGCAGTAACCTGCGGCACATTGATCACCCTCACCAAAACCTCCCTTCTCGAAGCACTCTCGCAGCCACCTACCGTCTGGGTGGCAAAATAGGTCCTGCCGTCCACCAATAGTGCTGTGTTTGACAACAAATCATTCCCAGTGGCAGAAGCATACCAACGGACATTCTGTCCGGTGATGGCTATATCCGAGATGGATGCGCCGGTACAGAAGGTCTGATTGGCGGAGGCGGTAGGCAAGTCAGCAGAGGATACCGATACTGTCACCGCCAACCGTACGGCACTATTGCAGCTGCCGATGGTCTGCTCGGCATAATAGGTGCTGCCATTTTGAAGCGGAAGATTATTTGGAATTGGGGTTCCTCCGGTAGCGGTGTTGTACCAACGGACATTTGTCCCGGTCGCAACAAGATCCGATACCAGTGCACCAGTACAGAAACCCTGTTCACTATCTCCTTGAGGGGCCGGTACCGCATTGATGGCAACCTGCACAGCAAGGGACGGTCCTTCACATCCTTCTATTGTCTGTGTGGCATAATAGGTAAGTCCATTTTCCAAAGGGCTCGTCGAGGCAAGCAAAGTCGTGAGGCTTTGGTCAGCATACCAACGAATGGCTGTTCCCGTTGCCTGTAGGTTACTTACCGTAGCCGTATTACAGAAGGCCTGACTTTGCGGCGCACTCACCTGAGACACCATCACCACCCTGACCCGAACTGCTCTTCGGGAGACGCTTTCACAGCCGCCGACTGTCTGACTGGCATAATAGATCCTACCGTCCTGTAATGATTCATTGCTTGCAAGGGGGTCATTTTCTGTGGCGGAGGCATACCAACGGATATTCTGGCCCGTGACTGCGATATCTGATACCAAAGCACCCGCGCAAAAAGTCTGTGTCGCTGCTGCGACGGGAATATCTACTGAAGAGACTGTAACCCTCACTGCGAGTCTCGCCGCGCTTTGGCAGTCTCCAATCCGTTGTTCTGCATAATATGTCAAGCCATTCTGCAGCGGCTGTGCACTGGAAAGTGCCGTACCGCCTGTGGCCGCAGCAAACCATTGGATCCCTGCTCCCGAGGCAACCAGGTCCGAGACTTGAGCGCCTAGACAGAACGTCTGTTCGCTTTCACCCTGTGGAATGCTGACAGCATTGACTGCAACCTGTACGGCAAGGGCTGGACCCTCGCAACCATTGATTGTCTGGGTAGCATAATAGGTCCTTCCGTTTTCCAAAGGACTGTTCGGAGTAAGTACGGCCGTGAGACTTTGGTCGCTATACCAGCGGATATTGGTACCTGTCGCCTGAAGATTGGCTACCGTTGATGCATTGCAAAATTCCTGCAGCTGTGGAGCGGTGACTGGAGGGACGGCCAAAAGCGATACCCTGACCTCTTTCCTACTCCCACTTTCACAACCGTCCATAGTCTGGGTGGCAAAGTAGCTTTTCCCATCTTCCAGCTGTGTTTCAGCATCCAAAGGACTTCCTCCACTGGCAACAGCGTACCAAAGTATATTCTGGCCTGTAGCAACCAGTTCTGATACCTTGGATCCGGGACATAGCTCTTGGTTTTCCGTGGCGGTAGGTAAAGGGGGGCCGCTGAGAACGGTCCTAACAGCAGTCCTGTTGCTTTCGCAATCAGCTACTTTGCTCGCCACAAAATAGGTGACATTGTCTGCTACCAAAGTTTCAGCAGAAAGCTCCTCACCTGCTTCCGAGTACCAGATTAGGTCCGTTCCTTGGACCGCAAGGCCAGAAAGGCGTGTGCCTGCACAGATTTCCTGGTTGGCTTCCGCAGTAGGTTGGGTAGGACTGACGAGTTCGACTTGAATACGTAGGCGGGTGGGGTTCACGCAGGTACCGGCCCGGTTTTCCGCATAGTAAAACCTCGAATTCTGCAACAGCGTGCCAGGGGCAATGGGTGTTGTGGAGTTGAGCGTGGGGTACCAGCGAATTTCATCGCCTTCTGCCACCAGATCCTCTACCGTCGCCCCGGCGCAGAATACTTGGCTCTGCTCGCCAGTAGGCGGTTGGGGCTCAAGGATACGGACAGTGACTTCGAGGATTTCTTCAGAGCAAACTATCGTACCACCAAACTGTTCATTGAAAATAAATTCCGCCTTTCCATAGAGAATATCCCCATCCTTTAAAACACCGTAATAAGGTGCTGGAATAGTAAAGTCAATATCCTTGAACCATGAAATTTGACGGTAGCAGTCAATTTCGCGGGTGTATGTACAACGGAAACTATCCTCCCTTTGAACAGAAAAAACAAGATCACTAACATAAGAGACACCACAAAAAGACTGCTCTTCCTTTCTAAAAACTGTTCTCTCCTTTGGCTCACCTACGATTACTCTGATGGATATCCCCTCATTAGCTTGAGCATAATAATTCAGCCATTCTTTGTATGCACCAGCAACCCAACTCTTATAAAAACTCTTAATCCCATTTTCGTCGCTACTTAAATCAGTAGTCCAATGATAGGCGATATTGTTATCAAAAAATGTTCCATCGTAACCACGTAACCCACTTCGAACGAACGAAAGTCCAGAGGAATTATTCGGATTAGATCCTGAATTAATATCGAAGAAAGATGGAACCTTAATCTTATCTCCTATAGAATTACCGTTAAGCGGATAATCAACGAATTTTCTTCCTTCCAATTCAATGGCTAATTCCCCCCAGTCACAAAGAGATGTAACATAGGTGCCCTCCGGTGCCAATCCCCGAGGGTCCAAAAATGCATAGGCATTGTACAGAAGGCCAAGTTCCTCATTAGCAGGGTCATTGTTAAGGTAGCACCATGCCCCTGACCTTGTATTTGCCCAGGCACCAGGGTCTTTAATCTCTGGAATGGGGTCGCCGTTGCGGTAATGCTTCACCCGGAGGTTGCTTTTTATCCAGCGCTGATCGCCGATCACCACGGTTTCATACACATTGCCGTCGATGTCGGTGATGGTTTCCTGGGCAAAGGAATTCGATATGCCAGAGAGAAATAGGGTGAAAAGAATCAGCAGAACAGGAATCGACTGATTGAGCTGTCGACAAAAGGATACACGCATATTATGTTTTTGATTGTTTAAACAATCCTTTAAGTGAGGCAAATGGGCGAAAGGCTTTTAAATATATTAAAACTGCATTTCAAATATTGTTTTTTTGACTTGATGAAACAATACCTACAAAATGGTATTTTTTTACTCAAAAATTTTGTTAAGTCAATCAATAAAAAAGTGTTTTTTGTTATTGATTGGATGACTTCACCTGGCATTTAGAATTAGTAAGAAATCGGCGTAATTACGGGCGTGATTGGGCAGAAAAAACCTTCAATGGGTAGGCATTCCTGATGATAATGAATATAGTGTCAAAAAACGGACGGCTATCTACCTTGGTCTGGTGGTAGGAAGGATGAAAAATCGCCCCGAGTTACTGTTCGCTTTTAAAAAATAGGATACTTACCTGCAACGCACTTTAGCTTGGCCAAAACTTGAAATCCGGAACGCTGTTAGAATCTTGATAAATCGGCCCGCAAATCAGTTCTCGGGCCTTTGGATTTTTAACCAAAAACCCTCAAAACATCAACCCCCATTTCACAAAAAAGCTATTGAAGGCATATTTCTCCGTACGTACGGAGGAAAAGCCGGCCGGTATATTCGAATTGAAAAAAGGTTGAACCCCAGAAAAATCGTAAAAGCCTTCGAAAAAGGAAGCCTCCTGACGCTTGTAGCCGATCGACCAGACAAAAGAATGATTTCCATCCTTGGGTTTCTTCCGAACGCCAATCGAGGGACTGACGAAAATTCCCCCATCAAACCAACTCTCGGACCATTCGGTGCGTGTAGTTTTCTGCAAAATCGTAGAACCGCCTCCCAGGTCCATCCCCGCAAACCAGGTGTATTTTTTGCCTTTTTCCCGAAATCCCCTCCAGCCCAATGCCAAAGGCATGATTTTCAAGCCAGGGTAAGTGTCTATCCCGACAGAAAATCCGACAGCATGGGCCGGGAGAATCTTGACCCCGTGGAAGGTGCTGAAAGTGAAATTCAGTCTCGTGTCAAAATTGTCTTCCCAAGCCTCCACCCTTCCGATCAGCACGCCAAAATCCGTCTGGTTGAAGTACTTCTGCGCTCCTGCATTGGCTACAGAGCTCATGTAAAACAGCAAAAAAAGGATTACTTTCAATTTCATAGCTTCGCCCATCGCCGAAAGAACCTAAACTACGACAGGATTTTTGACTTGGATACAGCTGAGCGGTTTCAGGACCGATGGCGTGCTGTAGTCAAACTGACAAACCCCATCCGGACCAATGACGATGAGCGATTTGGGACCTGCGATAATGTCAACGGACTTCATGGATTGCAGGAATTCGAGCTGATGCTTGTCCACCTCCATCACATCGCTGACATCAAAACTCTTCAGCCCATGCTTGCCTTCTGCCACATAAAGGAAGTTCCCCGTCAAGGAAAGGCCATGGGGATGTAGCATAGGATACGCCTTCAAAAGCGTCGGATTACGAGGGTTTTGGATATCGACGACATGGAGCTCGTTGACGCCATTGTTGCAGTTGACCCCTTTTCGCAAGGTCACAAATGCATGCTTCTCATTAACTACGACAGGATCACAGGCGAGAATATGTTGGTAAACAGCCATTTCCCTTGGATCGCTGGGGATTTTGGCATCATAGATATGCATACCGGTGTTGGAGCCGATGAAGAGTTTTTCTTGAAAAGGGAAAATCGTCTCAATCCCCCAGCCGAGGTCGATATTTTTAAGGTGTTTCGGCAACTTGGCGTCCGCCACGTCAAACACGCGCAAGCTGTATTCATCCACGGCATACAAGTGCCCACTCATCAGCGTAAACCGCGCCATCGATCCCCCCTGTCCATAGCTTTGGGATCCGGGCGAGGCACTCTGGGCACTTAAGTTTACCCTATCCATCATTACCCAAGGCCTTCCCCAATGCCACATCTGGTTGGAATCGGCAGTCATGACTGTATCCTTATAAGTAATGATCACACCGGTGTCGTGGTGATGGTACATGTGCTTGAAGACATCTTGGACCCTATTCTCCAGTTTCACGTTGCGGATGTCATTGATGTCAAATGCCAGCAGATCCACATAACTGTCCGCATAGAGAATCCCCGAATTGATAGCCAAATCCACGTTTCCGTCAATCTTGATGAAGTTTACATTGATCGGGGCGGCAGGATTGGAATTGTCCAAGATATGAATCCCTTTTTGGGGCTCGTTGACAAAAAGATAGTCGCCGTAGATGTAGATTTTACCGGGATTTTCCAATTCCTGCGGCGGTGCCACCACTATGTCCTTTGCCCGGATTGTACTCATTTCAAGATACACGGGGATTACCGTCTTGAAAGTATAGGTACTTGTCACTTCGTCATGACAAGAAGGAAGCACCAAGACCATCATGCCCGCCAGCAGCAGGGACATGAAGCGAAAGAAGGGGGAAGGAAAATAGGTCTTCATGGCAAAATGTTTTGAGGTAAGAAAAACTTCTGAACCCTAGACGCAGCTGTTTTTTGAAGTGCGACAGAAAGGATCGAAAAAAATCCTTCTACCGCGATCTTTTTTTGGAAAAGCGAAGGAAGGAGAAATTTCATCGCTGCAACAAGATCTCACGCAAAAGAAAAGAGGGCTCATCTAGCCCTCCAATTTCCTGATTATTTTCCTTTGGAAATTCTCCAATAGGTGAATGTATTTGTGGACAATTTTATCCGCCAACTCTCCTTGGTCAAGACCCTGATAAATAGGATTGTACTGAATCCGGTCGATGACCATGTCCAGCCAGCCCTTGCCATCATCGATCAGTTCCTCGTTGAAAGCCTCCACGGTTGCATCCCTCGAGCCGGAAAAGTACCCTCTCCCCTGCTTTCGGAAATATTCACCGATGGTCATCAAGGCCATCTCATGTGCGAGTTCGAAGAGGCGGATGACTTTCCGCTGCGACTTGTCATCCTTGTGATTGTGGGAATATTGCCACAGCGCATCATTTAATTCCTGCAAGGCCTCGGAGAAGTCTGCCAAACACTGTTCGCAATTTGGGGCGGTTGTTTTCATCTTCAAGGTCGATTTTTATACAGTCTTCAAGTTAAGAATTTTAGCGCACATTGTATGACTGCATGAAAGGTTGCCCGCCCGGTGTGAATCCCTCCAAGCGCAGCCTTCCGCTGAATTTTTCCAAAAACTTGCCGACATCCTCGGGATTTTTGGCAGGCTCGCCGTTGATGAGTGTAATGACGAAACCATTATTCAAGCCCAAATCCCTCAGGTAGCCCCGACTCATGCCGGTGATTTTGATTCCATAGGAAATGTTGAACCTATCCTTTTCGATCGTGTTTACAGATTCAAGCCTTGCACCCAACAGATCGGATGCGTAAAACTCCCGCTTCAGCACGCCTGTCCCGCCTTCGAGGTTTTGAAGCGTCAGGGTTGCGTTGCGTTCGGTTCCACCACGCTTGAAAACGACGCGTACCTTGTCGCCGGGGTAGTAGTAGGAAAGCACTTCCTCGAAACTTCCGTTGCCGGTGATGTTGATGTTTTCGATTTTGGTAATCACGTCATTGCGCTCAATCCCAGCCTTCTCGGCAGCACCTTCCCGAACCACATGGGTCACAATCACACCATCCAAAGAACCCAATTTCATTTCTTCTGCCAACTCCGGCGTAATCTCCACTACTTCGATACCGGGTATTGCCTTTTGGACTTCCCCAAACTTGATCAGGTCATTGGCAATTTTCATCGCAATGTCCACGGGCACCGCAAATCCATATCCCGTATAGGAACCCGTGCGGGAAAGGATGGCCGTATTAATGCCCACGAGTTCTCCCCTGACATTGACCAAGGCTCCGCCTGAGTTGCCGGGATTGATAGGTGCATCGGTTTGGATAAAGGACTCCAACGGAAACTCACCACCAAGAATATTGATCTGCCGCTCTTTTGCGGAAACGATGCCCGCTGTCACGGTTGAGGTCAAGTTAAAAGGATTACCCACCGCTATTACCCATTCGCCTATTTTCAGCTCTCGGCTATTGCCTAAGGTGATGGCGGGAAGGCCCTTTCCTTCAATCTTCAAAACTGCAATGTCGGTATTCTTGTCCGTCCCAACGAGCTTGGCTGGATAGGTGCGCTTTTGGTGGACCACTTCAATAACCTCCGCGCGATCGATCACGTGGTTGTTGGTAATGATATAACCATCCGCACTGATGATCACCCCCGAGCCTGTACTCACCCGCTGCGTCGGGCCGGTACCAAAGAAAAAGTCAAACATGCTGTAGCGCCTTTGGTCGGTACCCGAGAAGTTTTTGATGAACACTACCGAGGGAGTGCTCTTTTCGGAAGCTTCCACAAAGGAAATCGGTGGATTGTTAGCGGCACTTGGCCCGCTGTCATAGCGCACGTACTGTTGCCGGGCATTTTCGGGGATGTTTATTTCGCTCCCAAATACCGGCTCTTCTTTGCTCTTCAAAGAATCATAGGCCCACGCGCCGATAAGGCCTGCCACAAAGGCTACAAAAACAATTTTCAGATTATTTGCCATATTGTATCTGAACGATCCGTGAATTTTTGAGTTTAACAATTGCAGTAATGAAAATACCGATTTTCATGCCAATTGCCACGGCAATCAAAAAGACTGGAAAAGTTGAGGGAAAACCCAATGAAGCTTGTAATTTTGTCAGTTGCAATGGACGTGACACCAACACTGTCAGCTTGCAATTTTGTCAATCGTACCCATATTGATGTCAGGAAAAAAGCATGTAGCCATTCTCGGCTCCACAGGAAGTATTGGAAAACAAACCTTGGAAGTCATCCAAGCCCATCCGGGAAAGTTTGAAGTAGAGGTCCTGACCGCACAAAACAACGCCGAACTTCTCATCGAGCAAGCCCTGCAGTTCCAGCCCAACTGTGTCGTTATCGGCAATGAAGCCCTGTATGCTACCGTAAAGGATGCATTGTCGGGGCAAGACATCAAGGTGTACGCGGGTGAAAAAGCCCTGGCAGACGTGGTGACCATGGACACGGTCGATATCGTCCTGACCGCTTTGGTGGGATATTCGGGCCTGATTCCGACGCTGAAGGCGGTAGACGCAGGCAAACCCATCGCCCTTGCCAACAAGGAAACCTTGGTGGTAGCAGGCGAGTTGGTGACGCAATTGGCCAGCGAAAAAGGTGTCAACATCTATCCTGTGGATTCGGAGCATTCGGCGATATTCCAGTGTCTTGTTGGAGAATTCCACAATCCCATCGAAAAAATCATCCTGACAGCTTCAGGAGGACCCTTCCGGGGAAAAGACCGGGAGTATCTCAAGACTGTCACCAAAGCCCAAGCGCTCAAGCATCCCAATTGGGATATGGGTGCGAAAATCACGATAGATTCCGCTTCCTTGATGAACAAGGGCTTGGAAGTCATAGAAGCCAAGTGGCTTTTCGGATTAGATGCCAATCAAATAGAGGTGGTGGTTCATCCCCAGTCGATTATCCATTCTTTGATACAATTTGAAGATGGGAGCATAAAAGCACAACTTGGGCTGCCCGATATGCGTATTCCCATTCAGTTTGCCCTGAGCTATCCGGAAAGGCTCAAGGCGGATTTCCCCAGGTTTGATTTCACCAATTATCCAAACCTGACATTTGAAAAGCCCGACATGACAACCTTCCGAAACCTAGGCCTTGCCTTTGCTGCTTTGGAAAAGGGGGGAAATGCTCCCTGTGTACTCAATGCAGCAAATGAGATAGCCGTGGCCTCGTTTTTGAGGGATGAGATCGGATTTTTGGAAATGTCGGATTTGATAGAGCAGACGCTCGAGAAAGTGGATTTTGTCGCGCACCCCAGTTTGGAAGATTATGTGCAGACGGACCGAATAGCTAGAAAATTAACAGAAGAATCAATCAAGAGTAAAGTATAATGGAAACATTGATCATGGTGGCCCAGCTGATTCTGGGATTGTCGATACTGGTAGGATTGCACGAATTGGGGCACCTCTTGACGGCCAAAATGTTTGGGATGCGGGTGGAGAAGTTTTCCATAGGATTCCCTCCAAAAATCATCGGCTTCAAATGGGGCGAAACGGAATATTCTATCGGTGCGGTTCCTTTGGGTGGTTTCGTGAAAATCTCCGGCATGGTGGACGAATCCATGGATACTGAGCAGCTATCTTCCGAACCGCAACCTTGGGAATTCCGCTCCAAGCCGGCCTGGCAGCGACTCATCGTCATGCTTGGCGGTATCATCGTCAATGTCATTACGGGTGTCCTGATTTTTGTGGCTTTGGTGTACCAAAGGGGTGAAACCTATTTTTCAAGAGACCAAGTCGTAGAAAATGGCATCGTAGCTTATGACATTGCCAAAGGCATCGGCTTTCAAACTGGCGACAAAGTCCTTGACATCAACGGCCAGCCCTATGTGAGCCTTTCCGACCTCAGCAGTGGGGAAGCATTGTTGAGTTCCGGAGGATTCTACACCGTGGAGCGCAATGGGGAAACCATCCAAATTGAAATCCCAAGGGGTTTTATCAATTCCTTCTCCAACGAGGAAAGTATGGGCAATTTCCTCAGCATCCGCTTTCCATTCACAGTTGGTGAAGTGAGCAAAGACGGCGCAGCTGCAAAAGTGGGACTGCAGGTCGGGGACAAAATCGTCGCAGTCAACGGACAGCCGATTCAATATTTCGATGAGCTTCAGGGCGCATTGGCAGCGACCAAGGGCAAAGAAGCGGCCATCCTGATCGAAAGGGAAGGACAAAAACTAGAGAAAATGACACCTGTCTCCGCGGAAGGCACTATCGGCATCCAAGCCAATTCACTATTAGAGCCAGTCGTCAGAAAATACTCCATCGGAGAATCCATCAGCAAGGGGACGGCAAAAGCCTTTGGCGTCGTCATAGTCAACGCCAAGGCACTCGGCAAGATGTTTACCGGAGAAGTTTCCGCCAAAAATGTAAGCGGACCGATCGGCATGGCAAAAATCTATGGCTCCAAATGGGATTGGGTGAAGTTCTGGAGTATCACAGGCTTGATTTCCATGATCTTGGCCTTTATGAACCTGTTGCCGATCCCGGCATTGGACGGTGGACACGTGATGTTCCTCCTGTATGAGATGATTTCCGGACAGGCACCTTCCGACAAGTTCCTCGAGAATGCCCAGAAAGTAGGCATGGTCTTGTTGCTGGCCTTGATGGTATTTGCCATCGGAAATGATATCCTGAAGCTTTTTACAGGGGCATAATTCCTACATTACAATAGATATTCAGCAAAAGGGGTGGGATTCGTTCCACCCCTTTTGCTTTGTTGGCTAAAAAGGGTTGGCTGTAATTCCGAAACACAAACAAATAGCTACCCGGAAAAGGCTAGCTTATTAGGCCTTTTTTCTCTTTTAAACAACCGAGTAATTATGCCCAAGGAACTACCAGAAATACGGAGTTAACACGGAGTTAAGGCGGAATTGGTACGGACTAAGTACGGAGTTGGTACGGGTAGTGATAGGGACACGGTGGGAACACTGTGCCGACACGGTGCCGACATGGTAGGGAGGCGGTGGGACTGATATCGGGTGGTGGTTGGGTGGGAATCGGAATCAATATCTTGTCTATAGATTTCGATGCCGCATCTTTTCTAATTGTTGTACCTCTCATGGTACACCCCTAGTACCTGCCTCGTACACCGTTCGTACACTTTCCGACAAAAACCAAGAAATCAGATAATTCCCCCAACTCATCTTTTCATCTCGATTTTGATTGCCGAGAACCTATTATGGTGTCCGCACTTCGAATAAACAATTATTTCACACCCCTTATTTTTTAATATTGCAAATTTCGGTATCATTGGGGAAGGTTTTAGTATTCGTATCACCCATGGACTCAAATCGATATTTCGCAAGTTTGCTCCTGCTGTCACTCCTGATACTTTTATCCATATCCTCATATGGACAGAATGGCGACTTTGTTGTTTTGCCTTCGCAGGAAAAGGTATATGGTTCAATGGTGAATACCTTCGATTTTACCAATGCAAAATCGGTCAATTTCAGGAATTCTTCAGACCAGGCGGTGAACCAGTACATGCCGTCTGATCTCATAGCCTTTGGACTTGACAATGGGAGATACTTTAAATCTATCCACTTGCCTGAGGAGAATGAAAAGGTTTTTGTTCAAGTCATCCTTTCGGGGAAAAAAAGCCTATACAAATACAAGAAAGTATTCTACATTGATGACGACGGCAAGCTTGTTAAACTTAACAGTAGTTACAGTCAGTCGTTGGGCGCCGAAAGCAATACACAAAGGAGCAATTTTAAACCTTTTGTCAATACGCTTAACCTTATCTTGGCGGGTAATTGCGGCAATTCGCTTGTTGTGACGGTGATGGGTGCCAAGTATACAGAAAACTCTTTGGCCGAAATACTCTCAAAGTATCATGAATGCGAAGGCCTGGAATTCATCAATCATATTCAGGAAATCCCTCTGGTTAGGATTTCGCCAATGGCTACGGCAGGATTGGCTTTCCTAAACCAGGATTATTATCCGATCAATGCGAGTAAAGTGATGGTTTTTGATAGGAACTCATTCCCCGTATTTCAGGCTGGAGTAAGGTTTCACCAAATCCGGAAGCTTCCTCGACTTGCATTTGATTTGTCCGTTGCGTACATGAATAGGGACAACACGCTGAACTATCAATTCGAGAACTCTGAAGGATTGACAACCGGAACACAGGTCTATAGAAGCTCTAGCATACTCGTGCCGATGTTTGTTGACTACCAACTGTTCAAATTTGGATCCGTTGGCACCTATATTGGCTTAGGTGGAATTGTCAGAAACACGAGCTTTGAGGTTGATTATGCGATCGTAGATTACACGCTGTTCTTCAACTCGGTCACCACAGTTACCGAAGAACAGTTTTTTTTCAATGAAGACCGGGATTTCGCCCCCGCGATAAAACTTGGTGCCCATATCAATCAAGGGAAAAAGGTTGGACTGTTATCCGAACTTCAATTCGACTATCAGTCCAAAAATACGGTGAGGGTATGGCCCTATTCGGACAGTACCTACAAGCAATTTACAGTAGCGTTTTTGTTTAGCATAATCTTCTGAAATCAAATGACGGCCATCAAATACACTTCAATTATTTTATTTGTCCTTTTCCTTTCTGCTTGTGCTGAGGTAGAGCTTGCACCGAGGAAAAATCCAAGGCTAAGTGCCGCGACTGTACAAAAAATTGATCCGGTAAGTGTGCGTTTCGCCGCAAAAGTGTATGATTATGGTACACAGGAAGTTGTTGAATATGGATTTGTTTACAATGATAGGCCTACGCCTCGGGTCGGCGATGGCATAACGATCAGTCGCGCGGGAAAGCCCGATGATTTTTTCGAGCTGGAAGCAGCGCATACAATGGTCCCCGGAAGAAAATACTTGCTGGTTGCCTTCATGCGAACCACCAATGGAATCACCTACTCCGGTATTGTTGAGTTTGTTAATCAGCGATAACCCTGACCGGTGCCGCTAGGTTTCATTTGATTTGGGCGAACTACCTAGCAGCAACCAGCCAGGTTCCTGCTTGTTGATCTTCTAAAGAACATTTACCAAAGTGGAGGTCAATACAGGTCTCTCCGTTCCCTTGATCGCTTCATAAAAACAGGTGAATTTCACGGAAAAAATATTCCATCCCCTTATTTTTTAATATTGCAAATTTCGGTATCATTGAGAATACTTATGAAACCCGTTCTCAAATGATAAGACTCCCACTCTTTAGAGGATTGTGCTGCAGCTTGTTTCTGCTGATCTGCCATCCAAATTTCGCCCAAAAACAGGCCGATGACTACATCCTCAAGGCCGATGGACAAAAGGAAACGGGTGTCATTTTGGGCAGCTTTGAAAATGACCAGTACAATACCGTCCGATTCAGGTCTGCCGCTGGAGGTACGGGCACTTTTGGGCCAGGGGACATCCAAGGTTTCGGGTTCCAAAGCGGACGCAAGTTTATGGCCATAAGGCTACCTGGATCAGAGAATTTGGAATTTGTACAAGTCTTATTGACAGGAAAGCTTAGCCTATACAAGGCCAATGACAAGTTTTACGTGAACGACGGTCGAGAAATCCACGAACTGAAGGCTTTCTACGACAAGGCGACCGTCGCAGGCAGGGAGACGCGGGAACTGAAGAAACCCTATTTGGGCACGATCAACATGCTAATGGCCGGGGAATGTAGTGCAGAAATCTACGATGTACTGGCTGATACCAAATACGATGATTATTCTTTGGTCAAATTACTTTCCAAATATCACTACTGCGAAGGAATCACCTATGAACAGCACCTTCCCGAGTTGCCATTTGTGAGGATATCCCCGGTGATCTACGGCGGTGTCACTTACATGAGCATGAGCCCTGCCAGTCGTCCGGAAAACAGAAAAGATGCTTTCGAAAATCACCAGACACCAATCATGCAAATAGGCATCAAGGCCCACCAATTCCGTCGCTGGAAGCGGCTTTCCATCGACGTTTCGGTCGGCTACTCCAAGTTGGACAACACGATCATATCCGAATACACTTCAGAAAGCCAATACATGACCGCGAAGGAGGTCTTCAGCGCATCGACAATCACCATCCCCGCTTTTGTGAACTACACCTGGACGCGGGCGGGGAGCTTTGATTCCTATATCGGCATTGGTTTCAATAGCCGCTTCAGCAGTCTGGAAAGCGAGTTTGCCATGGTAGACCAAACGCTCACGCACAATGGAGTCACCACGATTTACGAGACGGAGTTTACCAGCATTAATGAAAAAATGACCACGGCTGCCGGCAAAATCGGCGTAGTCTGGAATTTTTCGAAGAAGATTGGTCTGCTTGCTGAACTGCAACTCGACTACCTGCCTGCTTTTTACCAGGTCAACCTACCGTTTAACGAAGCATCCTACAACCAAACCAATACCAGTCTATTGATCGGCCTACGTTTCTAACCATTGATGCATATGAATACCCTAAAAATATCGATTTTACTCTTGGCAGCGATTACGCTTTTCTCCTGCCAAAAAGACGAAGACGTCAAGCCTGCGACCAATCCGAGGTTCAGTGTGGCCTATGTGCAAAACATCGACGCTTCCGGCGTGGAGTTCGCGGCCAATGTGTTTGAATTTGGTTCAGAGGAGATTTTGGAATATGGGTTTGTGTTTAGCAAAACTCCAAATCCTTCAATTGAAACAGGTGACGTCGTAAAACAATCAGGTAAACCAGAAACGATTTTCAAACTTATCGCTGATTATGGAATGCGTCAAGGATCAGAATATTTCGTTGCAGCATTTGTAAGGACGAACAGGAGTCTGGTGTATTCTGAACAAATCAAATTTACCAGCAAGGGCTCGCTCGGATTCATTTTCGATGCTATTTCAGCCCCGGAAGAGGTGTATTTTGGGGATACTATCACTGTGTCGGGTAGGAACTTCAGCAGGATATCCAGTAATTACAGAGTGCAGGTAATGGGTGCCAATGCCCAGATTCTTGACCTTAGTCCAACGAGCTTTAAAATCGTCCTCCCTCCCGTTTTTGGATTCACTGAAAAACAGGCAGAACAAGGGCTTTTTGACTTCAAAATTGATATTTCCGGAAAGGAACTCTTGGTCGAATGGCCCCTGAATTTCAGAACAGCCAAATTCACTACCAACACAAGCAAAGAATTTATATGGGGAGAATCTATCAGCATCAGCGGCAGCGACCTCATGAGTGAAACGGTAAAAGTCAGATACAAGAATCCCGAGGGCAATTTTTTTGAAATACCTATTGACTTCTTCTCAAGCAATGAAATCAGATTCAAGCCAAAAGCGCCGATCGAAGAACAATCCCCGACTTTGGAGATTACGGTTAGGGGAAAAAAATACCTCTTGGAAAATGCCTTTAAATTGAAAGGCAGTGAAATCAATCCTGGACAAGGCTTCAATATCTTCAGTTCCGACCCGTTCACCATTTTCGGCCAAAACTTCAATCCGGATTTCACCAGATTGAATAAGATAACCTCGGATACGCCCGGTTTGAATTTCGAAATATTAGAATCGACCAGCGAAAAGATTACACTGAGGGTTTATCAAACAGACGATTTTTTCCTTCCAAGGACTCTCGCATTGTTTTCAAACACTTTTGGAGTGAAATCTAAAAATTCTGTTACTGTCACATTCAAGGATTTAAGCCTTCCGTTTCTCAGTTTATCAGATCATATAGAGGATTCTGAATATGTCTTGGGCTCTGCTACAGACGGGAAAAAGGGATATATAGTCACGACAAAAAAAATCGTAGAGTTCGATCCCTCTACCAAAACCTCTTCTTTGGTTTACACTTTTCCCGAACAATTTCAACTATACTGGTACTCATTTGTTGTAAGTTCTCCCAACGGAAAAATATACATTGGAGGCGATGGAAATCCTCTACAATCGCCAAGTAATGTTCCATACATCTTTGAACTGGATCCGATTTCTAAACAAGTGACGCTTTTACCATCCCATCCCTCCAATCTGGTTTACATAACTTCCGCCTACTCAACAGAACAATACCTGTATTGCGACGGGGGATGGCTCATTGAGTCTGTTAATGGTTATACCGAGAAACCAGAACGCTGGAGGTACAGCATTCTAGAGAAAAAGTGGGAGAAACTAGTATCTCCTTCGATCACATACCAAGGTCAAATTTTAAAACTCTTGGGTTTCAGGTACAAAAATCAACTTTACAGATTCGGCTATTCGCCCGAAAACTTCATACCATCCCTTTTCCGTTTTGATCCTCAAACAGAAGATTGGGAGAAATTGGCCGTATTCGAAAATCTAGAAAATCTCCAAGCAAGCCATGTTCCAGTCATTGGCAATAAGGCCTACTTTCAATCAAACTCAGTTATAGCTGAAGTAAACTTAGATGATTACTCAGTGAAGATGCTAAACTCGGAAAATGGTAGACAAGCCCTCGTTAATTTTCCAATTGTTATCGGAAACACGATTTTCTCGACTTCATTTAACAGGGTGTACGAAGCCGATCCTGCCTATTTCAAATTTGACTGACCTGCCAATTTGTACCACCCATTCTCCTTGGCATATTCATTGAAATTATTGGAAGAACCTTCATAAATTGGGGGTTCTTCGCTGTTTTATTATTTCATGACAGCTTATCTGTCATATTGTCCTTATGATGCAATTCAAAAACCAGTTATATCAAACCATGATGGGAGGCGACTATGCGGGAGAGGGTGACCTCATCCAGCTGATTACCGATGACGAAGAGGAAACCCAGCAGCAGCCGGACCATTTCGCCACGGACATCCCGATTCTTTCGGTCCGCAACACCGTGCTCTTCCCGGGTGTGGTGATCCCGATTACCGTGGGCAGGCAGCGCTCCATCAAATTGGTCAAAAAAGCCCAAAAAGGCGATAAGATGATCGGCGTCTGCGCCCAAATCAATCCCCAAAACGACGACCCGGCTTGGGAGGATATCTACCATGTGGGCACTTTGGCCAAGATCATCAAGATGATTGTCTTGCCCGACGGGAATACGACGATCATTATCCAAGGAAAAAAACGGTTCAAGATCACTGAAACCCTGACCGAGGATCCCTACTTTACTGCGCGGGTGGAATACTTGGATGAAAACTTCCCCAAAAACAGCCGAAAGATCAAGGCGCTAGAGGAATCCCTCAAGGAGTCCGCCGCCAAAATCCTGCACCTCAATCCCGAAATTCCCCGCGAGGCACAAGTCGCACTTGACAATATCGACAATACGGCCTTTCTCACACATTTCCTTTCATCCAATATCAATGCACCGGTGGAAGCGAAGCAGCGCTTGCTGGAGATCAACGATGGTTTGGAGCGGGCCACCTTGCTTTTGGAATTCATGATGAAGGATATCCAAATGCTGGAAATCAAGAGCGAGATCCAAAAGAAAGTCCATACCGATATCGATCAGCAGCAGCGCGATTATTTCCTCCGCCAGCAGATGAAAGTCCTCCAAACCGAACTGGGTGAAGAAGGACCGGAAAAAGAGGTCGAAGAACTGCGCGCCAAAGGAGCCCTAAAAAAGTGGCCCAAAGAAGTGGCACTGCATTTTGAAAAAGAACTCAATAAAATCCTCCGCATCAATCCATCCGCGGCGGAATATCCCATTGCACTCAACTATGCCGAGACACTTGTGGAGTTGCCGTGGAATGAATACACAGAGGACAATTTTGACCTCAAGCGGGCGAAGGCCATCCTGGACCGCGACCATTCCGGCCTTGTGAAAGTGAAGGAAAGGATCATCGAATACCTCGCCGTTCTCAAACTCAAAAAAGACCTTAAAGGTCCAATCCTTTGTCTATATGGACCTCCGGGAGTCGGAAAGACCTCTTTGGGAAAATCCATTGCTACCGCTTTGGGCAGGAAATATGTACGTATGTCACTAGGTGGCGTGCACGATGAGGCCGAAATCCGCGGCCACCGCAAGACCTATGTCGGCGCCATGCCCGGCAAGATTATCCAAAACATGAAGAAGGTGAAGTCTTCCAATCCCGTGTATGTATTGGATGAAATCGACAAGCTGAGTTCCGATTTCCGTGGCGACCCTTCCTCTGCTTTCTTGGAAGTACTCGACCCGGAGCAAAACAGCAGCTTCGTGGACAACTACCTGGAGGTGGAGTATGACCTTTCCAAGGTGCTGTTTATCGCCACTGCCAATTCGCTCGATACGATCCAACCCGCCTTGCGGGACAGGATGGAAATCATCGAAGTGACCGGCTATACGATGGAAGAGAAATTGGAGATTGCCAAAAAGCATCTCGTCCCCAAGCAACGAAAAGAACACGGCCTCAAAGCCACGGACATAAGCTTCGACAAAGCCGCATTGGTCAAGATCATCGAAGACTATACCCGTGAGTCCGGCGTAAGGACCCTTGAAAGGGCGATCGGAAAAGTAATTCGAAACATCGCCAAGTCGATTGCCATGGAGGAAGAATACGCCAAGAAAGTGACCGTCGAAATGGTGCGGAAAATCCTTGGTGGAGAAATATTCGACAAGGAAATCTACCAGGACAATTCGATTCCCGGCGTGGTGACAGGCCTTGCTTGGACCTCTGTGGGCGGGGAAATCCTCTTCGTGGAAGCATCACTCAGCAAAGGCAAAGGAAAACTAACGCTCTCCGGACAATTGGGAGATGTGATGAAGGAATCCGCCATGACGGCCCTCTCTTACCTCAAGACCAAGTCAGACAAATTGGGGATCGACTACCGGGTGTTTGACCATTATGACTTGCATATCCACGTCCCTGCCGGAGCGGTCCCTAAAGACGGCCCCTCTGCGGGAATTACCATGCTGACGGCAATGGCCTCGGCATTTACCCAGCGAAAGGTGAAGGCAAAATTGGCGATGACTGGGGAGATTACACTCCGTGGAAAAGTTATGCCGGTCGGAGGAATCAAAGAAAAAATCCTCGCCGCCAAACGTGCAGGCATCAAGGAAATCATCCTTTGCAAAAACAACCACCGGGACATCGAAGAAATCGACACCGAGTATATCAAGGGACTCAACTTCCACTTTGTCGACAAGGTAGAGGAAGTGTTGGCACTCGCCCTGCTCAAAACAAAAGTGGACGAACCGATGCAGTTTACCTTTCCGAAGGAGCATGGAAAGAAAGCTTAACAGGGCTTAGCCGAGCTATACCAACCATTAAAAAAGGGAACTCCGAAAAGGATATCCCGACACTACAAGATGAGAAACGAATTTCATGACTTGACTCCACGACAGATCGTCGCAGAGCTAGACAAATACATCATCGGCCAACACGATGCCAAACGCAACGTGGCCATTGCCCTGCGCAACAGAATCCGGCGGATGAATGTAAAGGGCGACATCCAAAAGGATATCGTCCCCAACAACATCCTGATGATTGGCTCGACGGGTGTCGGTAAGACGGAGATCGCAAGGCGCTTGGCAAAGATTGCCAATGCCCCCTTCACCAAAGTGGAAGCGTCCAAATTCACCGAAGTCGGCTATGTGGGCCGGGATGTCGAGAGCATGGTCCGCGACCTCGTCGAACAATCCGTCCATTTGGTAAGGGAAAAGAAGAATGAGGCTGTAAAAGAGAAGGCTGCTGAAGCGGTAGAAGAAGTTATTTTGGACATCCTGATCCCGCCTGTCAAAAGTCCGGGTTTTGCCAGACCAATTTCCGGAAACACGATTGAAATCGGGACAGAACCTAGTTCCGATGATGAATTGAATGAGCGAACAAGGGATCTTTTCAGGGAGAAACTGAAAAGGGGTGAACTCGACGACAGAAAGATCGAAATCAGCGTGAAGCAAAGTCCCCCCGTGGGAATCGGCATGATCGGAAACGGCATGATGGACGACGCAAGTATCGCCGGCCTTCAGGACATGATCAGCGGCATGATGCCCAAAAAGACCAAAAAGCGTAAAGTCAGCATCTCTGAGGCCAGAAAAATCCTCATGGAGGAAGAAGCCTCCAAGCTGATTGATTTTGACGAAGTCAAGGAAGAAGCATTGAAACTCGCGGAAAACAATGGCATCATCTTTATTGACGAGATTGACAAAATTGCCTCCAAAAGCGGCAAATCCGGCGGGGGCCCCGACGTCAGCCGGGAAGGTGTGCAACGAGACCTGCTTCCCATCGTAGAAGGCAGCGCCGTCAATACAAAATATGGAGTCGTCAATACCGATCACGTACTGTTCATCGCGGCAGGAGCTTTTCACGTAAGTAAGCCTTCCGACCTGATACCTGAGTTGCAGGGACGTTTTCCGATCCGGGTGGAGCTCAACAGCCTCACGGAGGAGGATTTTTACCGCATCCTGAAAGAACCAAAAAACGCACTAACCAAACAGTACCAAGCCCTATTCGAGTCGGAAGAAGTGTACTTGGATTTCAACGACGAAGCCATCAGGGAAATCGCAAAATTGGCATTCCAGATCAACGAACAAGTGGAAAACATTGGGGCCAGGCGTTTGCACACGGTGATGAGCCATTTGTTGAACGACTTCCTTTTCGAAGTTCCCGACACGATTGAGGCAAATTCGAAGATCATGATCACCAAGGAAATGGTACAGGAACGCTTGAGTTCCTTGGTCAAAAACAGGGATCTTTCGCAGTACATCCTTTAAGCAAAAATCCATCCTGGGCGAAAAGTTCAGGATGGCTTTTTTTAACCTATTCGAATAAAAATCAAATGCGGAGCGAACAACTCTATATCATAACCGGCAGTAGCAAAGGAATCGGTTTGGGTTTGGTCAAGCATTTGATCCAAAATCCTTGCATTCGGGTGATCGGGATTTCGAGAACGAAGACCGCGATCGAGCACCCTAACTTCACAGAGATCGCATGTGACTTGTCAGATTTAAATTCAATCCCAGCAATCTTAGATCGGATATTCCCCGCCGGGACTTTTTCGAGGATTGTCTTAGTCAACAATGCCGGGACGCTTGGTGAAATCGGCTATGTCGGCGCGCTTTCATCCAAAAACATAGCAGAGATTTTTTCCATCAATACCATAGCTCCCGCAATTTTGATGAATGCCTTTGTGTCGAAGTATGCATCGTATCGCCATGCCGAAAGGGTGATCATCAACATCAGTTCAGGTGCAGCGACCAAGGCCATCGACGGGTGGGCGATGTATTCCGCTTCGAAGGCCGCCATCAACTCCATGAGCCAAACTGCCCAAAAAGAAGCAGAGTTGAAGGAAACAGGTGTCCGGGTTTTTGCCTTGGCGCCCGGAGTCGTCGATACGGACATGCAGAAAACAATCCGGCAGTCCGAGGAGGAATCATTTTCCCAATTAAAAAGGTTTCGCAAACTGAAGGAGGACAATGCGCTCAGCACGTCGACTGAAGTCGCAGAAAAAATCCTTTACCTACTCGATAATATGGCGGATTTCCCGGAAGTAATCCAGGATGTACGCAATTTCTAAGTTCCAGGGCAAAATCCAATCAGCTCTTTTTGGGGTAGTCAAAAAACCAGACTTTCGCATTTTTGCTTGCAACATCCTCCCATTTTTTGACATCAAACTTGAACGCGAACTGACCTGAGGTCGGCAGGTTGTCAATATCCCCACCCAACTTGGATATTAGATCATTTAGTCCCGGGTTGTGACCAAAAATGAACAAGGTCTTGACCTCATCATCGGTCTTCTTAATCTCTGCCAAAAGGCTTGCAGCGGATGCGAGGTAAAGCCCATGTTTAAAAACAATATCTTGTTTGGGAAAATCCAACACTTCTGCAGTGATCAATGCGGTCGCTTTTGCCCGTTCGGCATCAGAGGACAAAATCGCATCCGGGTAGATCTTTTCCTTCCTGAGGCGTTGCGCCATCTTAGGTGCATCCTTCAATCCACGCTCAGCAAGTGGCCTAGCGTGGTCGTTTAGAAAAGGATCGTCCCAAGAGGATTTTGCGTGTCTGACTATCACAAGCTTTTTCATATCTCCAATTTAGCAAAATATATTTTTGTTTTTCCAACCAGTATATTTACATTTAAAGTACATTTAACCACATAATTCTAATATTTATCATGCTTACCGGAACAGTAAAATTCTACAACGACGCCAAAGGATTCGGCTTTATCGTTGATGACGAGTCTCAAAACGACGTATTTGTACACGCAACAGGTTTGGTGGACAAAGTGGCCCAGAATGACAAAGTAACTTATGACGTAAAGGATGGAAAGAAAGGTCTCAATGCCATCAATGTGAAAAAAGTGAAATAAAATAGTCTATTCTTAGCGCAAAAAAAAGCCTTATCCCGACGGATAAGGCTTTTTGATTTTATGCACTGCTAGGAGATATCTTCTGTATCCGGGCTTTTTCGTATACGGAAATCGCCTCGAACTTCTCGTCTATATCGCTGCCTATCAGGTATTCGTTGATCAATTCCCTGAGCTCTTGGAAGGAGAGGTTGTGCAGGATTTTGCCATTTTTTGCCAAAGAAACCTGTCCCGTTTCCTCTGAAATGATCAAAACCAAGGCATCGGTCGCCTCTGACATACCGATACCTGCGCGGTGGCGCAGCCCAAACTGTGCGGGGACTTCCCTTTCCGTCACCGGCAGAATACACCTTGCCGCCTTGACTTTGCCATTGTAAATGATCACCGCGCCATCATGGAGGGGGCTATACTTATTGAAAATGGAAACCAACAACCTTTTTGAGATTTGTGCTTCCAAGATATCGCCACTTTCTGCATAAAACTTCAGCTCGGTATTTCTAGAAATAACCATCAATGCGCCGGTATTTGTACCGGAAAGGCTCTTGGATGCCTCAATGATGGGATTGATGTTAAAAGCATTGCTGTCACGCTTTTTCCAGAAAAGCAATTCTTGGAGGATGTTTTCATTGGACAAGAAGGATGACCTACCGATCAGGAGTAGGAATTTCCTGATTTCCGGCGCAAAGATAATCAGTGCCGCAATCACACCTACGCCCATAAATTGTCCCAATATAATGGAAAGCAATTCCATCCTTAGGGCACTGACCATGAGGTACATCAGATATATCGACAGGAACCCTAGAAAAATCTTGATCGCCACGCTACCTCGGAGAAGTTTGTACACTTGGTACAATAGGATACTCACCAGCGTGATATCGATGATATTCACGACGGATACTTCCAAAAATCCGATCTTAAAAAGAAGCGTCAAGGATAAAGCTGTTTATATAATTCGATTGTTTCTTTAGCTGCTTTCACGTCATGGACCCTCAAAATGTTGGCCCCGTGGAGGAGAGAAAACATGTGAAGGGCGGTGGTCCCATTGAGGGCTTCTTCGGGTTTGATCTCCAGTTTTTTGTAAATCATGGACTTTCTTGACAATCCAACCAGCAAAATGCACTCAATTGTTTTAAAATACGCCAAATTTCTGAGTATCTCATAATTTTGCTCCAAAGTTTTGGCAAAACCAAACCCTGGATCGATTATTACATCTTTGATGCCAAATTTCCGACATTCTTCCAGCTTTCTCGAAAAAAAATAACAAATCTCCTTCGTAACCTCAGTGTAGTTTGCCATGGCCTGCATGGTCTGCGGTGAGCCTTTCATGTGCATGGCAATGTAGGGGGTACCAAGCATCCCGACCGTTTCAAGCATGTTTGGATCCAAATCGCCGGCTGAAATATCATTGACAATATCCGCCCCAGCTTCCACTGCCGCTTTGGCTACAGAAGCGCGGAAAGTATCAATGGAAATCAAGGTCTCGGGAAACCGTTTTTTGATAGCCTTAATGTAGGGTACCGTCCTCGAGATCTCTTCTTCCGGCGACACTTCTGCAGCACCGGGACGACTCGAATAGCCGCCGATATCCAAGATCTCTGCCCCTTCCTCAACCATCCGTTCGGCAATCCTGAGCACTCCATCCATGGTCAGCTCAACCCGACTATCGACAAAGAAAGAATCTGGTGTCATGTTCATGATTCCCATTACCCATGGCCTGTCAACTAGGTACAGCTTTCCTTTGATTTGGAGTGTTATATTTGTGGGAAAAAACATATCTTCGGAGGGCCTTGACGGTCTATTTCAAAACCCATCAAAACGATTGAAGCATTGAAAACGCAAACAGCGAGCGAATATAGTCAAGTTATCTCCCATTGTAAAGAACTCTTTAAGAAGAAAACCCTCGACTACGGTACGGCTTGGCGAATATTCAGACTTCCCTCCATTACCGACCAGATTTTTATCAAGGCACAGCGGATTCGCTCTATTCAGGAAAAAGGTGCCCAAAAAGTCGAGGATCCAATCGAAGATGATTTTGTAGGCATCATCAATTACTGCCTGATGGCATTGATGCAGATCAGTCTAAAGGATGATCCTAGAATGGAACTGCCTTACTCCGAACTGGAACCGCTTTATGACCATTGGGCAAATGCTACCAAGAGCCTTTTGGAAAACAAAAATCATGACTATGGAGAAGCTTGGCGCGATATGCGCGTATCTTCGATGACTGATATCATCCTCATGAAGCTCTATCGGGTCAAACAAATAGAGGACAATCAAGGTCGGACCTTGGTATCCGAAGGCATAGAGGCCAATTACCAGGACATGATCAACTACGCCGTCTTCTGTCTCATCAAATTAGGTTACCATGCTTAAGCAAACCATGCTCTTTATTATCCGTCTGCTAGTAGGTGGATTGTTTATCTTTTCGGGATTGATCAAAGTCAATGACCCTGTCGGTACCGCGATCAAGCTAGAGGAGTACTTTGATGTTTTTTCCAATGACATTGCCTCATTCTTCGTCCATTTTAAGGAAATCGCACTGCCGCTTGCCGTATTCTTGGTTGTGACTGAAGTTGTATTGGGTGTGATGTTGATATTGGGAGTAAGGTTGCGACTCACAGTATGGGCTTTGGGTTTGATGATCGTTTTCTTCACCTTTCTCACGTTTTATTCTGCCTATTTCAACAAAGTCACCGACTGCGGTTGCTTTGGAGATGCTATCAAATTGACGCCTTGGGAGTCTTTTACCAAAGATGTGATCCTACTCGTGTTGATTGGCATCCTGTTTCTTTTTCGCAAAGACTTGCCCAACCAACACCGTCCTTGGGCACATCGGATTGCTTTTGGGTCATTAGCTGTCTCTTTTATCATCGCCATTACCGCAATCAGAAACCTCCCTTTTATTGATTTTCGCGCCTACAAGGAAGGTGTGAATATTAACACTGCCATGCAGCCATCGGCTCCTTTGAAATATTCCTATATCATGAAAAAAGGCGAGGAGCTTCTGGAATTTGATCAATACCCTAATGACGAGAGTTTGGAGTTTGTAGAAATGAAGCTGCTCAACGAAGAGGCTTTGCCAAAGATCTCGGATTTCGCCGTTTGGAATGACGAAGGAACCTTTACGGAGCAAATTCTCCAAGGACAAAAACTCGTGATTTTGGTCACGAATATGTCCAAAATCAATACCGACCACTTGGGAAAAATCGACGAACTTCTTGCCGGGATTGCGGGGACTAGCATTGAACCTGTTTTGGTCGCTGCATCATCGATGGAGGAAATCGAGCAATTGGTCGAAAGCAGGAAATGGCAAGTGACATCCTATCAGGGCGACGCAACCGTCATCAAGACCATAATGAGATCCAATCCTGGAACAATGCTTTTGTCGGAGGGTGTCGTGATCAAGAAATACCACTATCTGAATACACCCAGCGCAGCAGAAGTGAAGGAATTATTCCCATCATGAGAACGCCTCTCAAAATAATTTTGCTGGGATTACCAGGTTCGGGCAAATCCACGTTTGGGAGACTGATCGCGCGCAAGCTCAATTTTGCATTTGTCGATCTCGATCAGGTCATTGAGACCGAAACTGGGAAAAAAATCCGGGAAATATTTCAAGAAGAGGGCGAAGGAAAGTTCAGGGAACTCGAAAGCCAATATTTGGAAAAGGTATTAAACGGCGTTGAGGGATTTGTCTTGGCAACAGGCGGTGGCACGCCCTGTTTCAATGACAACATGGATTTAATCAATCAAAAAGGAATCTCGGTCTACCTTGAAGTTTCTTTGGAGGAGATTTTCAGGAGATTGCATAAAGATGAAGGTGGAAAGCGCCCACTTTTTGCAGGACTGGATGAGGGCGAGATGATATTGAAGCTCAAAAACCTACTTGCGGAACGGGAATATTTTTATAACCAGGCAAAAATAAAACTCAGTGGAGATGACGTTTCCACTGAGCATTTGATTTCCGAGCTAATCGGGTATTTTTAGAAGTTGAAGCCTAAGGTAAGGATCCCTGTTGTAACCTGATTTCTGATTTCGGTAAATGGACCGATGTTGAATCCATCGTTGTCAATGAATGGATAGGAATTGTACAGACCATCGAACAAAGCGTAGGTCATAGCAAAATCTGTATAGAAGGTTTTGAACCTCAGTCCTAGGCCTCCTGTCACCTGTTGCATTGTCCTGTCAAATGAACTGTCTTTGAATGGGTCTCCATATAAAGCATACCCTCCCCTAATCCTCAGGATATCAAACCTGAACTCGGCACCTGCGCGATAGTTGAATGTCTGCCCGTACAGGGTTCTGATTGTTTGATTGTCCGAACTGGTATTAAAATCCCTCGAACTGAGCGTACTTCTTGAATAATCTAGGTAGTCGATGTCAGCCGTAATAAATCCAATTTTCCCCAAGAATAAAGTAGCTCCACCACTCATTCTCAGTGGCGTATTGAGATTGTACCTTCCCAATACAATTGGTGTAAAGGCTTCTTCCGTGCCTAATACCAAATCTTCCTCTTCAAAATAGAAGTTGTCATACACACTCACCATTCTGGCCTCGTATTGCTCGTCCATCGCATACCAGGTTGGAGATTGGAAGTTGAATCCAAGGTTTAAGATGCTGATGGGTTTTACAATTAGACCTAGATTGATGTTGGCGCCAAATCCATTGATACTTAGATTTTCCTGCAGATTGGTAGTAAGCAGCGGCTCATTGAAAAACTCCTCACCATACAACCTCCTGGACCGGAAAATAATTGAGCTCAAACCGACTCCGCCACCGATAAATATCTTGTTGTAGAAATTGGCCCCATAGGAGAAAGATGTCTGACTGGTACGCCCCTCGGTAGTAATCGTTTCATCTTGGAAAGGAAAGCCCTGCACGAAGGAAAAATACTCGGTTGGATTATTGATCGGGTTTCCGTTTTGGTCAACCGTGATCGGATTGATGAGGAATGTATTGTATGCCAATCCCAATAGGCCTTGGTTTTCTATCTGGGATTCAGGAATGCCCTGTGCCTGTTGGAGGAAGTAATCGATAATCGAAGTTTCTCCTTCCAGATCAGAGAAATACCCAAACTGGGTATTGTAATGGTTCATACGGTTGAAGCTTATCCCAAAGGACCCACCTCTAAACGCATCGGTGTTCAATGGCCCTTTCGTCTTGCTGAGGACAACAGCAATATTTGGCAAGGCAAAATTATTCGTTTTGTCTGTCTGTAACTGTCCCAAATACTCGGATTCGGTGTTCCATACGCCAAATGAAGGACTCACGCTGAATTCTGATCTTCTGAAAAATCCGAGCCCTGCTGGATTTGCATGGATATTGGATACATCACCCCCGAGAGACATCTGTGTTCCTCCCAGGCCCATAATCCTCGCTGAACCGGATGACCTAAACTCACTGAATCGTAAGGCGTCTTGGTAATATCCAAATTGGCCAAAAGATTCGAATATGGCTGCCAAACTCAGGCACAAGCCCAAAACGGCCTTGATTTGTACTCGCATATCGTAGGAATATTTTGATCGTTATTGTGTTATTATTTCGGCTTCGGAAAAATTTTAATCCCTATAAAAAAAGGGGAATTACATTCCCCTTCCTCCTCTCATTCCTCCGGAACTCATGCCTCCGCCGCCCCTACTTCCGCCCATACTACCTCCTCCCATCGATCCGCCTCTACTAGGCGCACTGAAAGAGGGTGAAGTGCTTCTGCTTGGTGCGGACATTGATCCACCCCTTGAAGGTGAACCCATGCTTCCACCCCTTGAAGGAGAACTCATGGTACCACCTCTTGATGGTGAGGACATTGTTCCTCTGTTGTTGTATGAAGGGCTCGTTCCTCTGTTGGTTGGAACCGTACCTCTGTTGTTAAAGCTTGGTGCTGTGCCAGAACCACCTCTTGTGGCTCCGCTATTGTATGTAGAACCACCTCTAGTATTGTAAGTGGGTCTGGAGTTTTCAATGCCAGTTCTATTGGACGGCCTTGTGGCTGCTGCAGATCCTACATTTCTGCTACCGGTGGCAGCAGAGTTGGCTACCCTATTTCTTGTGCCTGTGTTGTAATAGTCGTTTTGGGATCTGCTGAAATCTCTTGTGGCTGCTCGGTTAGACGAACCAACGGTACGGTCTGAACCTGCGACTGCATCTCTCCTCGCGGCCCTGTTTGTAGAGGCAGAAGGATAATATGAACTGCCTCCTCTATTTCCACCGGGTGATGCAATTGACGAACCTGTTCCAGGTCTGCCACCCCTTACGACTTGGCGGCTTCCTTCACCGCCCCAGCCGGGAGTACCCCAGCCCCATCCGGGAGCGCCCCAACCCCAGCCAGGTGCTCCCCAGCCCCAGCCTGGAGCACCCCAACCCCAGCCGGGCATGCCCCACATTCCACCCATTCCCCAGCCCATGCCGACATTCCAGCCCCACATGGAGTTCCAACCGATACCCCAGCCAAAACCAGGTCTCATCATCCAAGGATTACCCCAACCCCAGAAAGGATCCCACATGCCCATGGGCATTCCCCACATTGGCATGCCCCAACCCATTCCAAATCCGAGGGAGACATTGAAGTTTGACCCGCCGTTCCAACCATTTGGGTTGACACTAGATCCATAAAAATTGTTATAAACGTTTACATTTGGTGTAGTCTCCTGTGCCTGAGTATCGTCAAAATACACGGTACCACTATCTTGGGTTTGGGACTGGGCCTGATATTTTGCGATATACTCTGGATTCACATTTCTTGCCGAAAAACTCTCTTGTTCGAACGTCGAAGGAGCGGCTTGGTTCAAAGACTGGAAGTTCTGAGGATTGTTATTTGCCACGGCAAACTCTGTTGCGACTTTGGCATCCGATGCCATGAAGTACATGTCATCCAACTCCCCACCATTCATCGCAGTTTTTGATGCGCTGCAAGAGGAAAGGATGAGCGCAGTACCCAAGCTGAGCGTTAATATTCCGTTGACTTTGTTCATTTGTTTGGTTTTTACTAATTCACCTTATATACGCTACTCTAACAAGAGGGTTATACTTTTTTGGATTATATTTGCCCCCCACAGTATCGAGCGAAGATAAATAGATTTTTGAATTCAAAAAAACACCATGAGCAAAGGATTGCCCAAACGAAGTGAAGATTATTCATTATGGTACAATGAGTTGGTGAAAAGAGCTGACCTTGCGGAGAACTCTCCTGTACGTGGCTGTATGGTCATCAAGCCATATGGTTATTCCATTTGGGAAAAGATGCAGGCGGAGTTGGATAGAATGTTTAAGGAAACCGGCCATACGAATGCCTATTTCCCCCTGTTCATTCCCAAATCCTACCTCTCCAAGGAAGCCAGTCACGTTGAAGGTTTTGCCAAGGAATGTGCAGTTGTAACCCACTACCGGCTGAAAAATTCAGACGATGGTCGAGGCGTAATCGTCGACCCTGAAGCCAAGTTGGAGGAAGAATTGATCGTACGTCCGACTTCCGAAACGGTTATCTGGAGTACATACAAAAACTGGATCCAATCCTACCGTGACCTCCCATTGCTTGTCAATCAATGGGCAAACGTCGTACGCTGGGAAATGAGGACCCGGTTGTTTCTCAGAACAGCTGAATTTCTCTGGCAGGAAGGACATACTGCTCATGCGAGCAAAGAGGAGGCGATTGAAGAAACCGTACAGATGATGAACGTCTACGCGACTTTCGCAGAAAACTTCATGGCGCTGCCCGTTGTAAGGGGCATAAAGTCAGCGAATGAGCGATTCGCCGGGGCAGAGGACACATATTGTATCGAAGCCTTGATGCAGGATGGAAAAGCCTTGCAGGCTGGCACTTCCCATTTCTTGGGGCAGAATTTCGCGAAAGCGTTTGACGTCAAGTTTGCTACCAAGGAAGGTGGATTGGAATATGTATGGGGCACATCTTGGGGAGCGAGTACCCGTCTGATGGGAGCGCTTATCATGGCCCATTCTGACGACAATGGGCTCGTATTGCCACCAAAACTTGCGCCGATCCAAGTTGTCATCGTCCCGATTTATAAAGGCGATGAGGAACTCGAAAGAATTTCTGTCAAGGCTAAAGAGATCATGGCTAGCTTGCGTGCCAAAGGCATATCTGTCCAATTCGACAATCGTGACACACACAAGCCTGGATGGAAATTTGCCGAGTATGAGCTGAAGGGCGTTCCTGTGAGAATCGCCATGGGTCCGAGGGACTTGGAAAACAACACCGTAGAAATAGCAAGAAGGGATACCTTGACCAAGGAATCGGTCAATTTGTCGGAAATATCGATAGACATGCACGTCAGCGATCTGTTGGATCAGATCCAAAGGAACATTTTCCAAAAGGCTTTCGAGTTTAGGGAAAATATGACGACCGAGGCGGATACTTGGCAGGAATTTGAAGATCTGTTGGAAAATAAGGGAGGCTTTGTTTCAGCCCATTGGGACGGAACTACCGAAACGGAGGAACGCATCAAGGAACTGACAAAGGCAACGATACGCTGTATTCCGATCGATCGAAAAGAGGAAAGTGGATCGTGTATCCTAACAGGAAAACCTTCTACTGGACGGGTCCTTTTTGCTAGGGCATATTAAGCCTCGAAGATCAACCACTGAAATAATCTGACCTCCAAGTGTTTTTTTAAGCTTGGAGGTTTTTTTCTTCTTGTCATCTAAGTGGATTTTGCAATTATTCCAAGCAAATCAATTCAAGCATCCGTTTTTCTAACTACTTTGGAGGAAAAAAAAATGACCTGGTTTATCCTTATATCACTACTCCTGATTGGGCTAATCTTGATTTTGGCCGAGATCATTTTTGTACCCGGTACGACAGTCGTAGGACTGATAGGCCTTATCGTAACGATTGCGGGAATCTACTACGCATTCATCAGCTTGGAATACACGACTGCATGGACGGTACTTGCCATGACAGCCTTGGTGAATTTAGGCGCATTGGTATACGGGTTCCGGTCGGGTGTATGGTCGCGTTTCGCTTTGAAGGAAGCTGTAACCTCCACTACTTTTGGGGATAGGCTAACAGGACTTGCCGTTGGCATGGAAGGGAAAGCAATCTCTGACATCAAGCCCATCGGCAAAGCCGATTTCTTGGATAAGGCTTATGAGGTAAAATCCAATTCAGGCTTTATCCCCGTAGGAACTAAGGTTATTATTACTAAATTGGAAAACAATACCATCATCGTTAAATCTTAATTTATGGAAGTAACTAATTCGGCGTTTATACTCTTTGCAGCCTTCGCCGGGCTGATTCTCCTTTTTGTTTTCCTCTATTTTGTCCCTGTCAATCTTTGGATCACAGCAATTTTCGCCAATGTAAAAGTCAGTATCGGCGAACTGATTGGAATGAGAATCCGAAAAGTGCCACCAAGCGTCATCGTCAATTCGCTGATCACAGCCACCAAAGCCGGTCTGCAATTGACCACGAATGACCTCGAGACCCACTACCTCGCTGGCGGCAATGTACCGAACGTGATCCGCGCGCTGATTTCGGCTGACAAAGCCAATATCAACCTGAGCTTCAAGCAGGCGACCGCGATTGATTTGGCTGGAAGGGACGTATTTGAAGCGGTTCAAATTTCGGTAAATCCAAAAGTCATCAATACGCCCAACGTGGCCGCTGTGGCTGCAGACGGTATCCAGTTGATTGCCAAAGCGAGGGTAACAGTCCGTGCCAATATCGCCCAATTGGTGGGTGGTGCCGGCGAGGATACCATTTTGGCAAGGGTTGGCGAAGGGATTGTGACCTCGATCGGTTCCTCACCCAACCACAAGAGCGTATTGGAAAACCCGGACAAGATCTCAAAACTGGTTTTGTCAAGGGGACTGGACGCAGGTACTGCCTTCGAAATCCTTTCCATCGACATCGCTGACATCGACGTGGGCACCAACATCGGTGCAAAGCTTCAAATCGACCAAGCCTCCGCGGACTTAAAGGTTGCAGAAGCCAAGGCGGAAGAAAGAAGGGCGATGGCAGTAGCTTTGGAACAAGAAATGAAAGCCAAAACCGTGGAAATGCGGGCCAAAGTAATCGAGGCGGAGGCTGATGTACCAAAAGCCCTGGCAGATGCATTCAGGTCAGGCAAACTGGGCGTCATGGATTATTACAAAATGGAAAATATCCAAGCCGACACATCCATGAGGTCCTCAATCGCAGGAGGCGAAAGCGGATCTTCCAGCGGTAGCAAGCCAAAGTAATCGAAACCACATCTTTATATGATAAAGGCCCCCGGTTTTGGAGGCCTTTTTCTTTGCTGGGTTTTTAAGGAAATCAGGTTCCTTTTCTCTTTTTTCCAACCGGTTGTTCAACGATTGGCGGCGCTGGAACTGCGAACTGGTAATCATCTTCAGCCAAAATCTGAGAAGCCCCAGTATCAAAAACTATGCTTTTGTAATAAACCGGCAGAACATATTCCCCTTGCTCGTTGAGAATCCCATATTTGTCACCGAGCCTCACCAAAATCCTGTCCAACTCTTCCCGCCGAAGTTCCTCGAATTTTGGTTCGACAATCTCCTTTCCGTCGGGCGCGACGAGGCCAAACTTCTTGTCCAACTCTGTGATGAAATAGTCGTCGGCAGAAAGAGAAATGCGTTCGTAGGCATTTGGCAATAAGCTATTGCCCTCCTTGTCAATCAGTTGGTGTCTTCCACCACGCTTTACGATGGCGATGCTTCTTTTAAAGTCAGATGCTGAATCAAACTGGGGGGAAATGACAACCAACCCAGCTCGATCAACAAAACCCCAAAGCCGCCCCGCTCTCACTGCTGCCATATCCTGAAAAAAGGGCCTCACTTCATCAAATTCAGGACTTATCACCCACTTTCCCTGGGTATCGACAAATCCGAATTTGCCACCTTTGGATGCCGGATACAATCCGTCCCTGCCAGGAAGAATTGATTCCACACCGACCACAGGCCTTACCTCCCAGCCTCTCGGCCCCAGCAAGCCAAGGCTTTTGTCCTTGAGCAACACGTTGTAATGCTGTTTTCCCAAGGAAGTCACCTTTTCCATTCCCACCTGGTCAAGGAGAATCCCTTCGTATTGCATGACGCGTCTGAGTTTGCCATGGATGTATTCCAGCATCATGTCGCCCTCCAGCGTGATTTTATGGTACGAAGTATAATTGATGTCGGCACGGATTTCCTTTGCCTCAATCAGCATGTACTGGCTGCCATCAAACGCATAAAAGTAGACGTCGTCCAAATGCACCATTTGATCGATGATAGGATCCAAAATATATTCCCCATCCCGATTGACCAGCCCATAGCCTGATGATTCCTTGACAAATAGAAAATCCCCGTTCGCCTCTTGGACCATTTCCTTGGCCCGCTCTGGCTCTGGAGAAAGCGGCAGAAAATATTCCGCACCTTTTTGGGCGATTACCTGGCCATTTCGGGCAAGCACCGCATCATCAAAGTTTCCCAAAAGGGAATTTTTCCTACTTGCATGTTCGTACAGCCAAAAAGCATTTCCCTTGCGGCTCAGGATTTTGGTAAACACAGTCTGGATTTGGTCATATTCGGCCGGTAAGACCTCTTCCCCGTATTCGTGAAAAACCCCTTTGCCGCTTGGCCCCTCCACAATCAGCCATGGCTGGTCATAGCGATATACCGAATTGGCTTTGAGGTCCAAAAATGGTTTGTAATCCTTGCTCAGCAGTTTCAGTTGCTGATTGGCTGTACTCACCCTGACGGACTCCCCTAGGATACTGATTTGGTCGTACTCAACCCTGGATTTCAGCTTCATGTGCTGGTCGTAGACCTCATAGGTTTGGGCTTTAGCAATCAAACCCGAAAAAAACAAAAAAAGGCACAGTACCGCCCGATAAGAACTCATTATCATAAAGGTGAACGAATAAGCGGGAAAATTAAGGCTTAATCTATGCAAGACAAAAAAAATTACGGCTACTTCTTGGACTGTTCTCTCTCCGTCTAGGTGCAGAATAGACCTTCGGCGGTGGCTGGGTGGATCCCCCCGAGTGTAGTATAGGCTTTCAGTGGGATGAAACTACACCCTATTATCAATCCATCCACGACAAATGTTGGGATGTAATTGGAATACAGTTCTTCAAAATACCATTGTGGAAAATAGTTTGAGATCAGGTGAATTACAAAAGAAATATGAAGGCGTGATTGCAAAATGCGACTTTAGCGCCTTCGCCATTCTACGACCAGATGGAGGCAGTTTGGCGTGCGGTCCATTCCCCATTACATCCTGTTCAAAAAAGGTAAAATCCTCTGGAGAAAAGGCGGCATCATGACCAAGCGGGACCTGCAACAGGGATTGAAAGGATTCATTGGATAGCCGAGATGGTCCTTTGGAGTTCTGGAAAAGGAATAGTACGCGATACTATTTTTGTTTGGCTTAAGCCGGAACCGTCTATCGCTACCCCTCAGGAATGGGCTAAAGCACCATTCCTATGAAGCGCTGATCCAGTCGATAATCCAAGGATTGCCTCCTGCTTTAGCTGGGAATTGCCTCCTGCTTTAGCTGGAGGCCTGAAATGCCAAATCTTCCATCGGGGCTTTAGCCAAAAGAACCCATTGCAAAAAAAAAACAATACATCAGAGCCAAAAGGGGCGATCGGGATACTCCTAGCACCTTCGCCATATTTCACCCAGACGGGGGAGCCAAACGAATCGGCACGACACAAGGTAAACATCCAAGTGAACGATCACTGTATGCTTCCTCTCCGGTATCGTAAAGGTAAAAATTTTCAGAAATTCTCTTGTTTCAAAATATAGTACCTACAACTAGTCCCCATTAAATTTCTTCTAAACCAAGAGCACTTTTTTCTATAATGAAATTCTCATTTCATCAACAAACTATCCAATGGTTCCGCATTAATTTCAGTGATTTTTTCAGGATCATTTTTTAAATCAAAAACTATTTTACCATTCAATTTTAAACTTGGAACTACCTGTTTCCTGAATTGATCTTCAATTTTAGAAGAATTATCTGCACTCATTCGAATTGCCATATCATAAAAAACTTCATTCAAATTAAATGTAATTGAAATATACTTTACCTTTTCTCCTTGTTGATAAAATTCATATGTGGAATAAAGATATCGAAATCCATCATTAACAAATTCATAAATAGAATAATCTACTAAATCCAGTTCATGATAAAAGAATCTCTCGTGAGTACCTGTTAAATAGTCATAGAACATTTGATCACCCTTAGTATTATGAAAAAAATTGATGGCAAAAAAATCATTCTGCATAGGAAGTTTGGCATATAAATAATAGTCGTCTTTTTTTTGGACAACCCAACTATTAATTATACAAACCTCTAATTTTCCAGCATCATTGAGGCAATTCAATTTTTCCTCATTTTTTTCAGAGCAAGAAAATAATAATAGAAAGAAAATCGAAAATAAAAGAAACCTATTTTTCATCTTTTTTCCCTGCTTCAACTGTTAAATTAAATTTAGATTGGGTAAAGTTCAAATCAAAAAGCAATTTTATTCCTGTAGTGTTTGTTTGTTTTCCATTAGAAGACTCTGATCTATTAAAACCACTCAACCCACCTTTTCCGATAGAAATTTCATAACTTTTATTTGAATTACCATTTGACAAATCTGCCGAAAAAGTAGAAGACGTTTCTATATCGACCATATTTGTACTTAATTTTGTATTTGTCTCGGTAACAGATTCAATAGTACTTTCTGTAGTAAAATTGAATAAACTAGTATTTTTGGATACTAAATCACCACTTGAACCTTGAACAGGTGTCAAAAAATCTGCAAAATTACTGGAAACAGATGCAGTATTTTTCACATCTACTGATGTAGTAGAATTCACCTCCATCAAACCTAAGTTAACTTTTACAGTTGAAACTACTTGTTTGTATGTTGTTGAAATAGACAAGTATGTTTGATCAATTGCCTTTCCAAAATCAACAGCAGCTCGTCTAAATGTCTCAGTAACATTGTTAAGACCATAACTAGGATGAATTGGATATGCCTCAAGTCCCTCCAACTCAATATGGGAGGTCACTTTATTCTCACTAAAGGCATATGTACTGTTGTGTACAAATTCTTCAGCAAGTGGATCAACATTAAAGAATCTCCCGATTTCAGGCTGGTGGTTCCTCCATTTGAACGAGCTCCAATTCAGCCCGTGGTCATCAATACTTTCCTGTCCCTGGAATAGCCATTTATTCACTTTGATACCACCATACTGATAACCCAAGCCCGAAAGTTCCAGACCCCAGGGATCATAGTGTGTCTCCTGCACGATCAGGGGCGGGGTGCTTTCGATCCGGAAGTTATCGAACCAGACATCTTCATTGGTTTCATTTACAAGGAACGTCTCCGCATGACCTGACTTTTGAATATACAGCTTTTCCCGCAGCTCTTCATGCTTGTTTTCGGATCTTTTGGAGAGGAGGATCTTTCCTTTCTCATAGAGGTTGCTATCCGCATCATATAGCGCATAGCCCATATAGGCCTCGGGCTCAGGCTCGGACTTCAGGTCAGAGGCGAGAATCTCCGCAAGGTTATAGAGCAGCAGGGGGCTTATCCCGCCTGTCAGGGCCATACTGCCATAGTCGGATGGGATTGGAAGGCCAGAGCCACTTGGCAGCAGGGAACTCGCCCTGGCCCGCTTAGTCTTCCGCTCGTACTTCGCATGCACCGAAAGATCGAGGCTGTCACCTTCATATACTTCGAAACCCGTACTCGGCCCAAGTTCCCGGCCACGGGCAGCGTTCAGCCAAGCGACTTCGCTGCCGCCCTCGGTGATGTTGTGCCGGGGCTCGGTTTGCCTGGACTCACGGATCTGGGAAAACTCGGATTCTTCAGTCTCGCCGTTATGCTGTTCCATCGTGGCAAGCCTGAGGTTGGTAAGGTCAGAGGGGCGCAAGACCTGACGGACATTGCCCAAGTGGTCCTTGACGAAAAATTCATAAACGGGAACGCCGGCTGATTCGATTGCGATCCGTCCCTCCTCATGCAGGATATAATCAAGCGCGCCGTTAACATATACGTGGTCACCGACATAGTCCGTCGTCGTGGAGAGCGTCTGATTGGTATAGACCCGCTGCCGCAGCTTCCTGCCACCCGCGTCGTAGTCGTATTCTATCCTCCCGATGGTACCCGTGAAGGTAATGACCTTGGGCAGGTTCAGGTGGTTGTAGCTGATGGAAGCGATGTTCTTGTCTGCATTTGCGGTCTGGTTACCGTTGTTGTCATAGGCGTAATTACCACCACTTCTGGACTTGAAGTCCTTGGAGGTGTAGCCAGTTGATGTAAGGGCATCATTTACGCGATTAAGCTTGTTCGAATAGTCCCCAAGGGTGGTGTTTGTCGGGTAGGCGTAGGTAAGTTGGTCAATATCTCCGTAGGTGGTTGCCGTGCGTTGCCCCCCGCGCGTCATGGCTTTGATATTGCCGTTGGCATCGTAGCTGATTCCACTGAGGTTATAGCGGTTGTTTTCTGCCGAAAGAGTCGGTACGGAATAGGTGGCTGTGGTTATTCGGCTTGCTTTGTCGTACACGTAGGCGTAGCGACGCTCAATACCGTTTCGGTCCCACCAGTCCATACGGTTGATGTTGCCGTTCCACTGGGGGTTCGTTCCCGTATTGTAGTGCAGCACCTCTTTGAACAGGCCTGTGGTTGGACTCCCGATATTGGTCAGCCATCCACGAATATTGTAGGTATAAGTGTTTTCCGCCATCGGGAATTTCTTGCCGATCAGTTCCCCAAGGTCGTTGTAGGAATGTACTGCCAAGTTCACAGGAGTCCCGGAATTGAGCTTGTGGCTGATGTGGCGGAGCGGCCCCGCAGCATGGTAGGTATAGCCCCTTAGGACTTGGGAGGAAGACATCCCTGTAAGCGCGACATGGGTTTCGATGGGGCGGTTTTCAAAGTCATATTTGGTGGATGAACGGGAAAGGCCCCCGACATGGTTCTCTGCTATTTCCTGGATGACGCGGCCATGTTTGTCATAATACAACACCTGCGTCATGAAAATCGAAGAACCCAGATCTTTCACCTTTTTCCCAGTCATCAATCCATGGGTTTGGTCACTTTTATCATGATATCCAGTCAGGCCCGCCGGTGCTTCATAAGCAAACCCTGATAAAAGCTGGTAGTTGTCATAATAGGTAACCGTCAAAATCCCACCTGAGCGTAGTCTTATCCCAGTACCTCTGAAGTCCAATTGGGCGCTGGGTGGAATTTGCAATTCCACCCTATTATCAACACCAATTTGTAATTGGAAATCAAGACCAAACACCACGGCGGAATATAGTTTGAGAACAGGTGAATTACAAATTCAAAAAAATATGAAGGCGTAATTGCAAATTACGCCTAGCGCCTACGCCATATTTCACCCAGACGGGGTGACAGTGGCCCCGTGCCGATCCTGTGGCTCGTCTGGATGAGCTGGGAGCTAAGCGCCTTAGCCATACTACGACTAGACGGGGTTCGTTTACAAGCTCAACCGAAGATACCTCGGAAAAAAGCTATTCGACCGATTGGTAGTTCCGGCGGTTTCATCCCTACGTGCAGTGATGCTGATACACATATTTTTAATTATCTAGGGGTTTTTCTTGACAATGTAGTAACCCCCTGCTGGTCTCTTCTTCGTCTCTCCATTTTCTTCATCGGATACTGCATATAATTTATCGTCCACTTGCCAAACTAAATTATGTTTATTCTCCTCATACCACACTCTTACCCGTTTCTGGAATTCTAATCTATTTTTAAAGTCACTCACATAGCCCCAATAAATGCCATAAGCTTTTTCCATAAGCAAACTTTTGTCAGTTTCTATTAAATTTATCGTTGGAAAATCTCTAATAATTTCCTCTATAGCTCTAACACATATATCGCCAATAGTATATACTCCGCCAAAGTTAGGGACAGAAGCATTGGTTTTTGTTGTATCATTTATCCTATCAATAAGATAGGGTAAAATATCAATTTTCCCCTTTGTAATATTCCAAAAAAGACTGTCTCCTGACAATTCAGGCTGATAGGGCATGGTATTTATCTTTATTAGATTGTTTATTTGGGATTCGTATACGTTTCTTTGTCCAGTACAATTAATACAAGACATAAGACACATTGTAATAAAAATACAAAATTTCATACTTAGCAATATTATCTGGGTTTATAGGTTGTTTGAATAACTCGTTGGCTTCCACGGTCTGCCGAACGAATCATTGTTCCATCGTATTTGATTGCACCGCCGCTTTGTTTAAACTCTGCGCCACCACCACCATTAAAAGCATTAACCGTAGAAGAACCCCCCAAATGGTTGGCCATGTATTGAGCATGATTTGCTCCAGATGTTATTGCAGCGGTATTTGCTCCGCCTAAATTACATCCCCATAAATTCACAGTTGCATTTGTGGAAAAATTATTGGCATCAATCCTTGCGACTTCATTATTCCCATCTGGATTTTGCTGAGATGCGAATGCCGATACAAGTCGATAATCAGCATCACCCGGCCCAGTTTCTGTAGGTGCCCCACTTTCTGGGCCTCCTAGATTAATGGAGTTATTTGTACCATGCGAATACACATCAAGCTGTTTTATAACTCCTGATGAATATTCTGTATTTAAAGCATTAATATATTCATCTTCTGTTGCTGCATACACGACAACAACCTCATCACCATCTTGCAGATTTTTTCTAAGTCCTTCTGCCCTAGCTTCAGCATTTTTCTTGAATCCATTTCCTACATCGTTGCTCTGTCCTTGCATTTTTGGATTAAGGTGCCCTGAACCATAAACAACAAGATAGGTACTATCTCCATTTACGTCAATATACTTGATGGGATTATTTGCACCGTATTGAAACGGCGTCAGTGCAGCATACTTTTCAGAAAAACGATCGACTCGATTAAACCTGCCAATTGAAGGGTCATACATTCTTTGGCCATAGTCGAACAAGTTCAACCCGAGATGGTCGTTGAACTCCTTCCCGTTATACAGGTACTTATTCACCTTCAGCCCGCCCTGCTGGTAGCCGAGGCCCTGGAGTTCCACGCCCCAAGGGTCATAGTGGGTCTCCTGCACGATGACAGCGCCGGTACTAAGTATCCTGAACTGATCGAACCATACGTCCTCTTCGGATTCATTGACTACATAAGCCTCGATGTATCCGTCCTTAGGGACGAATATACGGGTTTTCAGTTCTTCGTGGCGGTTGCGGGCTTTTTTTGACAGCACGATCCGGCCTTGGTCATACATATTGCTGTCGGCGTCATACAAGGCATAGCCCAAGTATGCCTCCGGTGCGGGCTTCTGCTGTAGGCCCGTAATCAGAAGGTGCAGCGCCTTGAAGAGGAGGAATTGGTTGATGCCGCCCCCCCCTGAGTGTAGAATAGACGTTCGGTGGTGGACTGGGTGGAATTTGCAATTCCACCCTTCTATAAAACCAATTTGCAATTGGAAACCAGCCAAAACTACCAATAATCTACTTCAATCAAACCCTTTAGTCCTGAATAGTTTCTGGCGCTGGAATAAAGGTATTCTTCGGCGTTTTCGACCCAGCCCGCCCTCACGGGGTTTTCATGGATATAGTTCATCCTACTCTCAATCATCTCCGATCTGAATAATTCAATCGCATGATTTTCATGGGTCCAAAACTGCATCTCTCCCGATCTTTTGTTTGAACTAGCATGATACGAAAAAATCATTTTGAGCCATTCCTTTCTGCTCTCATGTGGATTCTCCATAATCGTGGCCAATAACTTCTTGCTTGTAAACTTTTTGAAATCCCGCACCCAATCCGAAAGCTTTCCATCCTTTTGCTGAACTACCAGATGAACATGATTGCTCATAATCACATAACCATACAAGTACAAACCCTTTTCCAACCGGCAATAGGAAAGGTTTTCCAAAATCAAATCCCGATATACTTTTCTGGTAAAAACATCTGCCCAACCCACAACCTGAAAAGTGAGAAAATAAGGCATTTCTTGGTCGCTTATCCGATATGCTTCACCCATAACTAAAACTAATATCAAAAAATCGAATTACAAATTCGTTTTGATAGAAAGGCAGGGCAATGCGTCTAGAAATCATCCTGTGGATGATTTTAGCATTGAGCCGGAAAGCAGGGCTGGCAAATTACGCCTAGCGCCTACCCCATATTTCACCCAGACGGGGTAAACTAAGCCTACTTAACGGTCTGTTCAAGACCGAAAAAATAATCAAGCGTCTTTTTTGACTGGATCCTTTTCCAAATCAAACAAATCCGAAAGGATGTCTATCATCTTATCCGCATCATCCCGTTGGCAGGCAGCTTTCAACTGTACCACAGGAACTTTGAGGATTTTTTGCATCATGCTTTTGGTGATCTTATCGATCATGGCAACCTGTTGCTCGTCGGCGTTTTTCAGAAAACGCTCCATCTCTTCGAGGCGGATTTGCTCCAGTGCATTTTTGAGTTTGTTGATCGTCGGCGAAACCATCATTTCCTTTTTCCAATTGAAAAAGTCCTGTATGCTTTCATCGATGATTTTCTCCACCATTGGAATCGCTGCTAGCCTTTTTTCCAACGTTGCAGTCGCTTTGCTGCGGATATTGTCCACGTTGTAAAGCAACACACCCGGTACTTCTTCTATCGTCGTCTCTATACTTCTAGGAACGGAAAGGTCTACAAACAATTTGTAGGAAGGAATGTCCCAAGATTTTACCAATTCCTTGGTAATGAAAGGCTCTGACTTCATGATCGACGAAACGACCACATCTGCATCCTTCATCGCCTCGACACACCTTTCGAACGGTATCACCTCAAAACCAAGCTCATCCGCCAATTCTTTTGCCTTTTCGAAAGTCCTATTTGTAATGGTCACTTTGGCATCCGGGATATGCACCATGTTTTTGGCCACATCTTCGCCGATTTCACCTACGCCGATGAGAAGCACCCGAGGTTGATAGGTATTGGAAGTGATCCCTTCAATCAATTCGACTGCGGCATAGGAAACGGAGGCTGCACCGTCCCTGAACGCCGTTTCCTGCACTACGCGTTTGTTGGTATAAAAGATCGTATGCATTAGGCGATGCAGGAACGGACCAGCCAAATCCAAATCTGCCGAGGCCTGATAGGCCCTTTTCACCTGGTTGGCAATCTGTAAATCCCCGACGACCTGAGCCTCCAAACCTATTGAAACCCGGAACAAATGTTGGATGGCTTCAATATCTTGATTGAAAATCTCAAAGTATTCGATATAATCGACCACACTAGTCAGTCCCTTTTCCAGGCCAATCAACTTGATGATTTCGGTACTGAGATCAAGCTCGTGTGAGTAATAAACTTCTGTACGGTTACAGGTCGAAAGAATAAGCACGTCCGTCATGCTGAAAAAATCCTTCATCTTGACCAAAAGCGCATGGATAGACCCTTCATCCAAAGAAATCACCTCCCGGATCTGGACGGGTGCATTCTTGTAAGACAAACTGATGGCTCTAAACTTGTTTTGCATGTCGGGCATTATTCGGGAACAAATTTAACGCAGATAAAGCTTCGAATGAAACCTTCCATCAAGGTGGTGGTAATTTATATTCGATCTAAATAGCTGTGATTTTTGATTTGAACAAAGGTGAGTCACAAAGCAAGGTCAAATTGGATAATAATACCAATTGTATTAATTTATCACCGATAGATATCGACAATATTTCTAAATTTGATTTAATCCGATCAGAATATATGTTCAAGAGAATCCAATTTTTTCTCAGATCGACTTTTGGGTTTTCCAACCGGGAATCCCGCGGATTCATGTTGGTGCTGCCCGCCTTACTTTTGCTCTACCTGATTCCAGTCGGGTATCAGAAAATACTGGATCGGAATAACGAAGAACGATACCAAGCCTATCTTTTGAAAGCCGACAGCCTCGTAAAAGCGGGTTGGAAGCCCTACCAAGCGACCTACACGTCAGATCACAATGCTACTACCAGCACAGACAGCACAAAAAGAAGACCTGCCTATCAAGCTCCCAAAAAACCGGGTTTAAATAAGTTGTCATTTGCGGAGGCGGATTCGATTGTCCTGCAAATTGTCCCCGGAATCGGCCCGACGATGGCGGGCAGGATCGTAAAGTTCAGGGAAAACATCGGGGGTTTGCATCAAAAAGAGCAAATCCTCGAAGTCTATGGCATGACGCCCGAAATGATGGAAAAGCTTTTTGACCAATTCGAATTTGAACCGGGTATTTTCAAAAAAGTGAAGATCAACGAATGGGACGCAAACACGCTCGCTAACCATCCTTACATCAGCTACGGAGAAGCCAAGGTCATTGTCGCCTACCGGACCCAACACGGCAAATATGAAATACCCGAAGACCTTCTCGGCATAAAGATTTTTACCAAAGAATGGGTGGACCGGTTGAGCCCATACCTGGAGTTCTGAGGTTTTCGACCCTATACATGTTTGTCCATCAGCTCGAAAGCCTAGATCATTCTTGTGTTGGAAGCTTGCAGCAAAATGGAATTCATTCATTCGACTTGCCACCAGAAACAGTCCAAAATAATTGACCTAATGAAAATAAAATTTGGGGTAGGTGGCGAAAAGCGAACATATTTGCGGGATGACTTCACGCAATTACTCCTTTTTGGAGATTCCTTTGGACTTTCCAAAATTTGATTTCAGCATTCAGGAAGACGAAGGGAAATTAACTATTTTCGACGCACTACGAAAACGGTTTTTGATACTGACGCCGGAGGAATGGGTGAGGCAGCATATGATTGCCTATCTGACAAAATATCAAGGGTTTCCGAAAAGCCTTTTTGCACTTGAAAAAGGACTTCGCTACAATCAGCTCCAAAAACGCTTCGACATCCTGGTGTTGGACCGCAATGGCCGGCCTTTTCTGCTGTTGGAATGCAAAGCTCCTGAAGTCCAACTCAGCCACAAAACCTTGGAACAAATTGCCACCTATAATACAAAAATCGGAGCACCTTTTCTCGGGATCACAAATGGTCGACAACACCTGTTTTTTGGCTTGGACAAGGAATCTGCAAATTTTACCCAACTGAGTACTGTTCCCCAAATTCATACCTAAAAATGTGACAATTGTCATACAATGTATTATCTTTAAGCCATAGGTTTATCCAAGAAAATTTGCCAAACTGATCATGAAAGTTCTTGAAAAAAGCACTCCTTGCGAGCTATGCATGAGTCGAAAATTCTCACTTTTTGCCAATCTTTCCGAACCTCACCTCTGCCATCTTTCGGATCATAAGAATTTCATTACCCACAAGAAGGGTCAGATATTATACTACGAAGGCACCAAACCACTTGGTGTTTTTTGTATCAATGACGGTGTGGTGAAAGTATTCAAAACTGCATCCAATGGCAAAGAACAAATCATCCGTTTGGCTAAGAAAGGCGATTTTCTGGGCTACACTTCGCTGCTTGGGGAAGAGGCTTACAGCAATTCAGCAACAATCATAGAGGACGCCAAAATCTGCTTTGTACCCAAAGAATCATTCTTGAAGGTTTTGGCCGAAGACACGGAATTTCACCGAAGGGTGACAAAGGCCCTTTGCCACGATTTAGGTATCATGGAGGACAAGCTGACGGATGCAACCCAAAAGTCAATTCGCGAGCGTTTGGCATTTACGCTTTTAAAACTGAGTGAGACTTATGGTATTGATGGTGAAGCAGGAGAAAAGATTGACATCGTGTTGACCCGAGAGGAAATCGCCGGGCTCGTGGGGACAGCGACTGAGACAGTGATTCGCTTGCTGTCAGAATTCAAAAAAGATGATCTTATCGATTTCCAAGGGAAAAAAATTATAGTGCAGGACAAAAAAGCTTTGGCAAGGTTGTCGGATTTCTACGGTTGAGAATTCAAAAAATAAAATATCAGGAGGCTGTCAGGAAATTCTTGCCAGCCTTTATTTTTTTCGATTTCTTTATTGAATCGGAAAGTAAAAATGGAAAAGTACAGGACAGGAATCATCGGATGCGGCAAAGTAGCCCAACTCCACGCCAAAGCCCTACTTGGTGCGCACCGGTCTGATTTTACGGCCGTATACAGCAGAAGCCTCGCAAAGGCAAAGGGTTTTGGCGAGGCTTACGGAGTCAAAGGTTATGACTCGATCACAGAAATGGTCCAAAAGGAAAAATTGGATTTGGTGATGGTCTGTACACCGCATCCCAACCACAAAGATCCAACCTTGGAAGCGCTCGCCGCCGGGGCAAATGTAATTGTAGAAAAACCTTTGGCATCCAGCCTCGCTGACTGTGACGCGATGATTGCAGCTGCCAAAAAATATGGCAAAAAACTCGGCGTCATCAGCCAACGCAGGTTTTACGAGCCGGTACAGCGGCTGCGAAAAGCCATAGATGCCGGCAAAATCGGAAAGCCCATCCTTGGAACGGTCTCCATGTTGAGCTGGCGGGATGAAAAGTACTATGCTTCAGATCCATGGCGGGGGACTTGGCAGCACGAAGGCGGCGGCGTTTTGGTCAACCAAGCCCCGCACCAATTGGACCTGCTGTGCTGGCTGATGGGCGACATCGCGGAGGTATATGGCACTTGGGCCAACCTCAACCATCCCTACATCGAAGTGGAGGACACGGCCCTTGCGATCGTCAAATTCAAAAGCGGTGCCTTGGGAAACATCATTCTCAGCAATTCCCAAAAACCCGGGATCCATGGCAAAGTGCATATCCATGGTAGCAATGGCGCCTCTGTCGGAGTCGAACCCGAAAGCGGGGCGATGTTCATTGCTGGAGTATCAGGCATTTCCAAGCCACCCTTCAACGACCTTTGGACTATACCTGGCGAAGAAAACCTCCCCCAAGAATGGCTGGCGGCTGACAAGAGACAATTTGAAAAAATCGATGCGACCTACCATTATATCCAAAAGCAGATAGAGGACTTTTTGGAAGCTTTGGAAGCCGGAAGAGAACCGCTGGTGACCGGAGAGGATGGGAGGAAAGTGGTGGAGCTATTTACCGCAATCTATCGCAGTAAGGAACGAAATGCGCCAGTCAGCTTTCCAGTCCTTTTATAAGGAAACATGGGTTGAATCAAATTGCAAAAATGGATTCTACTCCGTGGAATACCCGAATCGGTCACTCCAGTCCCTTCAATCTAAACCCATCAAGCTCCTCTTCCCCGGGCTTTTAGCTCAATATCCGTCAAATCCTTGATCTTGATGGGCTGTCCGCTGTCAATACTTTTTCGCGCAGCAATACCCACGAGGATCGACATGGCCCCATCCCTTGTCCCGGCCGATTGCCGGTAAGGATCGGCCATGGTGGGGTCTTTGAAGAGTTTGTCCTTCAAGCGTGTGTCACCACCACCGTGCCCTCCACCGCCGTGGGGGATAACAATGATTTCGGAATCACCAAAATTCTTCGTGAGCCTCAGGTCATCCTGTGGCGGCTCGTCCCAGGGTTGGCTTTCCTTGATCCATGCTTCCAGTCGGCCTTTGGTACCGTTGAATGCGATGCGGTAGCCCTCGTAGGGGGAATAGGTCGTCAGGGAATAGGATACTTGCACTCCATTCATGTAGCGGATTTGTACCGCCATCTTGTCAAAAATATCGATCTCCTCCCGAAACACACAACCGTCCCGCAAATAGCCGTCGTGCTGTTCATTTTGGACATAAAGTGCCATCAGGTGGCTATTTTTGGTAATGTCCCAGTGAAAATCACAATTGGATTTGTGGGGACAAGTCCTACAGTGGGTATAGCGAAAGGGTCCGTTTTTTCCATAGAATTCCAATTTGCCATAGGCAAACACTTCCTCAGGATCGGAATCCAGCCACCAATTGAGCAAGTCGAAGTGGTGCGTGGACTTGTGGACGAGGAGCGTACCTCCCTTTTCCCGCAGCCCGTGCCAGCGTCGGAAATAGTCAGCACCGTGCGAAGTATCCAAATACCAATGAAAATCCACTGAAGTCACGGTACCGATTTCTCCCGAATGGAGGATTTCATAGATGCGCTGACGGTGCGGGGAATAGCGGTAGTTAAAAGTTACAATTACCTTTTTCCCGGACTTCCTTTCTGCATCCAGGATAGCCTGACACTTGACCTCATCGGTGGTCATGGGTTTTTCGGTGATCACATTGGCGCCAAATTCCAGCGCCTTGATAATGAACAGATGGTGTGTGGCATCCACCGTCGTGACGATAACGATATCCGGCTTTTGGGACCGCAGCATGGCATCGAAATCCGTAAAAGTCGGGCATTCCACACCGATATATTTCTTCCCAACCTCCAGACGCCCAGGGTTGATATCGCAGAGGCCGACAAATTCGATCTGCTCGCCATAGGCCCGCTGCACGTCTCTGCCAAACATGGATACTCCCCTTACGCCCAAACCGACCAAGGCGATTTTCATCTTTGCGGCGGGATTCCCGTGAAGCTGTATGGCCTCCGCGATTCCACTCAAAAAAACCGTACCTGCCGTGAGGGCGGAAGCTTTTTGGATAAACTCTCGTCTTGATTTGCCTTTTTGGGATTGGGTATTCATAGGGTTATCGTATTTTGACTTTCCTAAAATAGAAAAAAAGGCCAAATGTGCCGCACCTTGAATGGTGAATTCGACCCGCACTCAGCATAAATCGAAATTCAACAACGATACCTCATGTACTTAAACATCAAATTATTGGAAGTTAGATTTACATCGGGTTCCCGGTCCAGCCTTTTTCCTTGATTTTTATTCAACCACAAAAGAGATCAAAAGAAAACAAAAGGTCTTTTGGGGATCAAATCTTTTGATAACTCTTGTATCTTTTGTGGTTTGAAAAATGTGGTACCATTAAATCTATGGGTGCAAAAAACATGACTTTTATCAGCCGTGCCACTTTTGGTCATCATAAAAATCCGGATTCCAATGCCCCAACTTTGAGGGAAATTCGCGTCCTATGTCAATCTCCCCCGCCCAACTGATCCAAAAATATAATGTCCCCGCGCCGCGCTACACTTCGTATCCCACGGTGCCGCTTTGGGCCAACGACTTGGAAGAAAAACATTGGAAACTCCTTGTCAAAAAAGCCTACTCCGACTTTGGGGATCAGGAAGGCATCACGCTGTACATCCACCTGCCCTATTGCGAAAGCCTGTGTACCTACTGCGGCTGCAACAAGCGCATTACCAAAAATCATACGGTAGAGATCCCCTATATTCAGGCTGTGTTGGCAGAATGGAGGCATTATTTGGCAGCACTCGGAACGAAACCCAATTTGGCTGGAATCCACCTTGGCGGCGGTACACCGACTTTTTTTTCACCGGAATCGCTCCATGAGCTGATTTCCGAAATCCAGGATTCGGCCAACATCATGCCCGATGCCGAGTTCAGCTTCGAGGGTCATCCCAACAACACTACGCGGATGCACTTGCAGACGCTCTTCGATCTTGGTTTCCGAAGGGTCAGCTACGGCATACAGGATTTTGACCCACAGGTGCAAAAAGCCATCCACCGTATCCAGCCATTTTCCAAGGTGAAGGAAGCCACCGATATAGCCCGCGAGATTGGCTATACCTCGGTCAATTTTGACCTGATTTATGGACTTCCCTTTCAGACATTGGCGACGATTGAGCAAACATTTAAGGAAGTGGCGGGACTCAAACCCGACCGGATCGCCTTCTACAGCTATGCACATTTGCCTTCGGCCTTCCCGGCACAAAAGAGCTTCGAGGCATTTCTCCCCAAGGAATCCAAAAAAAGGGAACTCTATGAAAGGGGAAAGGAAATCCTGACCGAAATGGGCTACCTCGAAATCGGTATGGACCATTTTTCCCTGTCTGATGATCCATTGTACTTGGCAAAGGAAAACAAGACCCTGCACCGCAACTTCATGGGCTACACGACTTCGCCTTCCAAAATCCTTCTCGGCTTGGGTAATAGCGCCATCTCGGATGTGTATTACGGCTATGCCCAAAACGCCAAGGAAATCGATCCTTACAAAGCGCAAATCCAGTCAGGCCACTTTGCCATCGTGAAGGGGCATGTGATGACGCAGACCGATATCGATACCCGCAATCTGATTTTAAAACTGATCTGCCAGCAGGAAGCCACTTGGAACCTCTGCTTCTATTCCAACCTTGGGAAAAAGAACTGGGAAAAACTGCGGGAGTTTCAGGATGAAGGCCTCATCACCTTTGACACGATGGGCATCCGCATTGGTGCAGCGGGACTTCCCTTCGTCCGGAATATCTGTATGGTCTTTGACAAAAGGCTTCAGGAAAAAGAAGAAAAACAGTTTAGTTTCAGTAAAGCAATTTGAGATTTAATGATCTCATACCTCCCATCTCAAATCTAAAAATTCACTCACACACTTCAATCCCCTCCTTCGGTCCCTCTTGACCGAAGGCCTGAAGGTCGGGACTCAGGATATGTCCGCCGAGACCCATACCCCGCACGATAAACAATATCCCGATCAGCATAGCCATGTAAGGAAGGGCTTTGGTGAATTTTTGTCGCATCGTCAGCGGCAGCAACTTGCCTGAAATCATCACTCCAATCAACATCGGAATAGTGCCCAAACCAAAAGAAAACATGTAAATCGCTCCATCTAGCGGACTTTGCAAAGCAAGGGAAGCGATCAGCGCGATATAGACCATGCCGCAAGGCAGAAAGCCATTCAGAATACCTGACATGAAAAAAGCAAAGGAACCTCCCCTTTTGAGAAAATGGGAAAGGGAACTTTTTAACCTGTACACCGCCCCAAAAAATCCTGATCCTGTGATGATGCTTTCTGACTTTTTGTAGAAAAATGCCATCAACAGTATAAAAATCCCCATCCCGATAGAAATCCCCTGTTGGAAGCCTACGAGTGAAAGTGAGTATCCCAACATACCTACAACAGCCCCCAACAAAGAATAAGTGAGCGTTCGGCCGAGATTGTAGATGATCTTGTTTTGGAGAAAAGGTGCGGCATCCTTGGCCGAAATGGCCATGGCAATCGGGCCACACATGCCGAGGCAGTGAAAGGAGCCCAGAAAACCTAAAGCGACAGCGGTCCAGATCATAAATGAGAGTTAAGATTCAAGACACAAGACATAAGAAAACGGCTAGATAGTGATCTTCTTTTCCTCGTAATAGTCCACGCCGTTTTCGGACCAGGAGAGTTTGAGGCGCCAATAGCCCGGCTTGAGATCGGCGACGTTGACAGATTGGGCAGCAGGATCGGTAATCTCAAAATCGATCTTCTGATCCAAGCGCGCGTCGGATGGCCTGAAGAGGTGCAGGACTCCCTTAGCCCCCACGGGCAAATTCAAGTCAACTTTCTTAAGTTGACCGTCGAAAGCCAGAACCTCCCTGCCCAGGGCAACCGTATTGGCGACCTTGTCGATTTGCTCTTGGTATTTGATTTCCTCTTCGTAGTAGTTTTGCGATACCAAGTGGATATCGTCCTGCTTCACGCAGATGGCCACCATGCTGATCATGATCGCGGCAAACGCCACCAAAGTCAATGTGATTCCTTTTCCCCAGTCCATGTTTTTGTGATTAGTTGATTGGTTAATGGTTTATGGTTATTGAGTTACTGAGTTATTGAGTTATTTGTTAATAGTCGATAGACCATAGACCATAGATTGATCCTTGTCTTAGTTATTGGTTACTGGTTATTGTGTTATTTGTTAATAGTTAATAGTTAATAGTCGATAGACCATAGACCATAGATTGATCCTTGTCTTGCTTCTTGTGTCTTGTGTCTTGTGTCTCATTTCTCGCTCCTCTCATCTCGCTTCTCACCTCACTGGCCCTACAAAACTCGTCTTGATCTTGTCGATGACTTCCCCGTTTTGGGTCAGTAGCAAGGTCACGTCCTCCTGATTTTTACGGATTTCATCCGGTTGTTTGACCAGGAAAAACCTGCCTTCAAACTTTGCCTGACCTTCCAAGGTCCAGTTCTGGTCGCCTACGATTTCCACTTTGTAGCTCCCGTCCTCTGTCACCAGGTTGACTTGCTGTGGATCAAAGGTTTTGTTGATGAAAGTCACCTCGTACAGGTTGCTGATGGCACCTGTGTCTCGCGTCTGATAGGTCATCCCCCTAAACCGGGTAACTGTGGCCGCCAAATCCTGCCTGGTCAAAAGCAGTGACACGAACGCCACGACTAGTAACACCAAAAGAAAACTGTACAACTTGACCCTAGGGGTAAGGAGCTTTTGGGTACCGTTGAGGATACTGTTGTCGGAAGCGTACCTAATTAATCCCTTTGGTCGGTCCACTTTGACCATTACTTCGTCGCATACATCGATACAGGCGGTGCAATTGACGCATTCCATCTGTACACCGTTTCGGATATCGATCCCTGTCGGACATACTTGCACGCAAAGGCCGCAATCCACACAGTCACCCTTGGGCTTTTCCTCAATCTTGTTTTTGCGGATAGGACCCCGAGGTTCCCCGCGGACATGGTCATAGGTGACGTTGATCGAGTTTGCATCAAGCAATACGCCCTGAAGCCTTCCGTAAGGGCAGACCACAATGCAAGCCTGCTCACGAAACCAAGAGAATACAAAGAGAAATATGCCCGTAAACGCCATCAGCCCGATAAATCCAGCCATATGCTCACTGGGTGGCTGACTGACAATGGTTTTTACTTGATCGATACCGATCAAATATGCCATCACGGTATGGGAAATGACAAGGGAAATGAGGACGAAAATGGTCATTTTCAGACCTTTTTTCCAGATTTTCTCGGTGTTCCAGGGCATTTCATCGAGCTTTCGCTGCTGGTTTGCATCGCCTTCTATAAGGTATTCGATTTTGCGGAAGACCATTTCCATAAACAGGGTCTGCGGACAGGCCCAACCACAAAATACCCGACCGAAGACAGCCGTGAAGAGAATCACAAACACGAAGAAAATGAGCAGCAAGAAAATCAGGATATGGGTATCCTGCGGCCAAAATGCCGCCCCAAAGATGATGAATTTCCGCTCGAAGATGTTGAAAAGCATGTACGGCCTTCCATCCACCCGGATAAATGGTCCGGCAAACAAAATCGCCAAAAGAACCCAAGAAAGGTAAGTTCTCCACTTGTAGAACTTACCCGATACTTTTTTTGGATAAATCCAATTACGCTTACCGTCTGACCGGACCGTCCCAAGTGAGTCTCTGAAATTCTCTGGGTCCAAGTTGGGGTTTACTTTGCTCATGGCGGATTTTTTTACGCTACTCTAAATCTCTTCAAAAGAAATAATACCGGAAGTGACCGCTGTCACTCCCGGTATCTTGATTATTCCTCGGTTCCAGCAACAGCCACCACCTTGGTAGTATCTACCGGGGCTACCAAGGCTGAGTCTGCACTTGCCGGTGCGTTGGGTACATACCTTTCGCCTTCAGCCTCTTTCGGATTTGCAGGAGTGGTTCCCTGCAGCGTCAAGATAAAGCTCGCTACTTGTTGGATTTGCTCCGGACTGAGTTGGTCCTGCCAAGGAATCATGCCTTTTTCAGGGACACCATATTTGATGACTTTGAAGATATCATTGATCGAGCCACCATGCTTCCAATATTCATCCGTCAGGTTAGAACCCACGCCGCCACCGCCATCCTGGGCATGGCAGGCTACGCAGTTGGCTTGGAAAATGGATTGGCCAGCCGAAATGGCAGCTGCCGATTCGTCGAATACGACATTTGTCTCATCGATCAGGCTGGTCAAATTGGCTTTGTAGGCTTCGATCTGCAAGGCTGCTACACGCTGTTCTTCGGCATATTCTTCGTATTGGGACACCCCCAAACCGAGCACCGTGTAGTAGGTGAAATAAATCACCCCAAACGCGATCGTGATGTAAAAGACATTGGCCAGCCAAGGCGGCATGTGGTTATCCAACTCCACGATACCGTCGAAGGTGTGTTCCTTCATCAACCTCTTCTCTTCTGGGCTACCCACAGGCTGCATTTTGCCTGTCACATACTTCAGTTTGAATTCATCCCACCAGGAAGGCTGTGCCGCCAATTCAGGGTTTTCCTTTTTCAAAACCGCCGACATGAACGACATCAAATAAATCATAAGGAAAAGCAGCAACACAATCACCAACAACACCACACCTAGGATAATGAGCAGCGTGAGTTGGGAACTGTCCATTTGCTGAAGGGTGCCCATCCAGGAGGTTTCCGCCTCAGCCGCTTGGGCCCATGCCGGACTGCTTCCAAAGACGCCCAGCAACAGTAGCATTAGATATTTAAACTTTTTCATAGCCTGAGTTCTTTTGATGGTCATCACTGAAAGGCATCTCTTTCATGTGGTTGATATAGTTTTTGTCCGCCGTAATCACCCAAATGAACATGCCCACAAAAAAGATCACAAAGATCAGTAGGGAGATGATCGGGTATATTTCGACGTTTTCGATGGCACTCAATATATCCTTTTTCATAGCGTGTCTGATTTAGGGGTTAGAAGCGGTGGTTTTCTTGATGTCGGTACCCAAGCGTTGCAGGTAGGCAATCAATGCCACAATTTCTGAATCAGGTACCACTTCAATTCCTGCTGATTTCAGGTTTTTGACGATACCGTCAGCCTGTACGTAAAGGTCAGCCTGTGCTTGCGCTTCATATCCCTCAGGGTAGGGAACTCCCAAGCTTCTGAGCGTGGATATCTTATCTGGCAAGCTGCTGTGGTCCATGATATTGGTGGACATCCAATCATATGCAGGCATCAAGGATCCGGGTGACATACTGGTAGGATCCATCATATGGTGATAATGCCAAGAATCCGGATACTTTCCACCGACACGGTGAAGGTCTGGACCGGACCGCTTGGATCCCCATAGGAATGGCCGGTCATAAACGTATTCGCCTGCCTTGGAGTATTCCCCATAGCGCTCAGTCTCGGACCGGAATGGCCGTATCATCTGCGAATGGCAGCCTACACAGCCATGCGATATGTAAAGATCCCGACCTTGGAGTTCCAATGGGGTGTAAGGCTGGACGCTGGTAATGGTCGGAACATTTGACTTGACGAGGATGGTTGGGATGATCTCAATGATACCACCGATCAATATCGCAACTGTGGCCAATAGGGTGAAGAAAACAGGTTTTCTTTCCCATGCCCTGTGCCAAAATTCTCCTTTTTCCTCGACATGTGGTGCCAAAGCGGGCGCCTCGTCAGCTTCTTCGGCGACGAATTTCCCTTGCTTGGCTGTCATAATCATATTGTAAACCAATAAGAACGCACCGGTCAAGTACAACAATCCACCCAAAGCCCTGAGGATGTACATCGGAACGATTTGGATGACTGTCTCAATGAAGTTGGGATACGCCAAGCGGCCAGCTTCAGTGAATTCCTTCAGCATCAAAGATTGTGTCAATGCCGATACGTATAGCGGAAGGGCATAGAAGATGATACCTATCGTGCCCAGCCAAAAGTGGGTAGTCGCCAATTTGGTAGAATACAGGTTGGTCCTCCACATTTTTGGCCACAACCAGTATAGCATGGCGAATGTGAAGAAACCGTTCCAACCCAAACCGCCGATATGTACGTGGCCTACGATCCAGTCTGTATAGTGCGCGATGGCGTTGACATTCTTCAAGGAGAGCATTGGCCCTTCAAAAGTTGCCATACCATAGGCTGTCACGGCCACCACCATGAATTTCAACACGGGGTCGACTCGCACTTTGTCCCAAGCGCCCCTGAGCGTCAAAAGCCCGTTGACCATACCACCCCAAGACGGAGCGATCAGCATCACGGAGAAAATGACGCCCAATACTTGTGCCCACTCGGGTAAAGCAGTATACAACAAATGGTGTGGACCCGCCCAGATATAGAGGAAGATCAAGGACCAAAAGTGGACGATCGACAGTTTGTAGGAATATACAGGTCTATTGGCAGCTTTTGGCAAATAGTAATACATCAAACCCAAAAACGGCGTCGTCAGGAAGAAAGCGACCGCATTATGTCCATACCACCACTGTACAAGGGCATCCTGTACACCGGCATAGGCAGAGTAGCTTTTCAGGAAGCTCACGGGGAGTGCCAGGGAATTGAAGATATGTAGTACGGCGACTGTGACGAATGAAGCCAGGTAAAACCATATGGCCACATACATGTGTTTTTCCCTTCTGGTGAGCAAGGTTCCGATCATGTTGGCGCCGAAGGCCACCCAAACCACCGCGATCAGGATATCGATCGGCCATTCGAGCTCCGCATATTCTTTGGAGGTCGTAATCCCCAAGGGAAGCGTGATCGCTGCCAAAAGAATGATCAACTGCCAGCCCCAAAAATGGAACCAGCTGAGGTTTTTGTTCCACATGGGCGCTTTGAGCAAGCGCGGCATGGAGTAATAAATCCCCGCGAAAATCGCATTGCCCACAAAAGCGAAAATCACCGCGTTGGTATGCAACGGCCTGATTCTACCAAACGTGGTGTAGGGATTGCCGAAATTGGCTTCGGGCAGAAATAGCTGTATCGCTACTATAAGCCCGACCAACATTCCTACGAGGCCCCAGGCTATCGTGGCGACCCCGAAGTACTTTACGATCTTGTTGTCGTAACTGAACTGTTCAAGTGATGGTCCTGACATACTTACTTCGATTTAGTTGATGGTACTTTTTTTTCATTTGTTTTTATTTCATTTTCAAATAGCATTCGGATCGCAGGCGTCTGGTCGTCTTCAAACTGACCTGATTTTACAGCCCGGAAAAACAGGAACAAAAACGAACCTGCCAAAACCAAACTGACTGCGATGAGGACGAAGATGACTTCCATGGTTACCAGATTTTTTGTTTCAAACCTTTTTTGACCGCCAAGTAATTGGTCGCAAGCGTGGTAAACACCACGACCGAAATGCTGGAAATTGGCATCAAAACGGCACAGAAAACCGGATTCACCAATCCCTGTACCGCGAAAATGACCCCGATCGTATTGTAAGTGAAGCTCAGCCCGAAGCTGGCTTTAATGATTTTTCTACTTGTCTTGGCAAAATCCAAAAACGCCGGAAGCCTATCCATGACCGCTGCATCCATGATCGCATCGGAGGCAGGCGAAAAATTGGTGATCCGATCCGTAACCGCGATGCCCACCTGAGCGGCCCTCAGCGCACCGGCATCATTGAGCCCATCACCCACCATCAAGGTACTTGCCCCCGCTTGGTTGAGGGTTTGGATGTATTCCAATTTGTCTTTTGGGCTTTGATGGAAGTTCATCAGCACATCTTTCCCAAAAACCTGCTTGAGATGGTTTCGCTCATGGTCTTGGTCGCCCGATAGTAGATGCACTTCCTTGTTGCTGCCTATTTGGGCTACTACCTGCTCGATTCCTTTACGCAAGCCGCTTTGGATCAAAAAGTAACCGATCACATTCCCTTCAATGGAGAAAAATACCAAGTTGCCGCCTTCTTTGAGGTCTCCTCCCTGATAGCCTACAAACTCTGCCGAACCCAATCGGATAGCCTGACCCTTGTAAAAACCTTGGATTCCTCTTCCCTGAATCTCATGTACCTCCTCGACACTCAGCGTCGATATTCCATCCAACCAAGAATTGATGCGGTTGCTCAGCGCATGGGTAGAGTGGCTGACCAAGGTCTTGATGATCGATTTGGATTCTGCTGAAAGCCGGTCTCCATGGTAGCTCACCTTTGCCTCGGAAGGTGCGGTCAAGGTTCCTGTTTTGTCAAAAACCACCGTATCCACCTGTGCCATACGCTCGATGACTTGGGCATTTTTTAAATAAAACTTGCCTTGTCCAAACACCCTGAGCGTATTGCCCAAAGTAAAAGGTGTCGACATGGCCAAAGCACATGGACAAGTGATAATCAAAACAGACGTAAAGGCCAGGACGCCCAAGGAAACCTCTCCCCTTGCAGCCCAAAACACCAAAGCACCGAGCGCGATCGCCAAGACCGTGAATGTGAACTTGCCCGAAATGCGATTTGCTAGGGACTCAAGGCTATGCGTTTTTTCTTTTTCGAAGGACTCGTTGTTCCAAAGGTCGGTAAGATATCCCTGTGAAGGCGATTTCTGTACCGCAAGAGAGATCGGTTGGCCCTTTTGCCTTCCCCCTGCGTAGACAAGTTCGCCTTTTTTCTTGGCCACGGGGATTTGCTCCCCAGTTACAAAGCTGTAGTCGATGTATGCTTCTCCCTCGAGCAAAATGCTGTCCGCGGGGATCAGCTCCTCATTTCTTACCTTGATGATATCACCGACATGGAGTTTGATCAATGGGATCACTTCCTCTTCATTGCGGACCAAGCGCGTCACGGCAATCGGGAAATAGGACTTATAGTCCCGATCAAAAGAGAGCGTGTCGTAAGTCTTTTGCTGATAATATTTCCCGATCAAAAGGAAAAACAACAAGCCTCCGAGCGTGTCCATATAGCCTTCATTGCCCAATGCGAAAATGTCGTACAAGCTGTAGGTGAAAAGCGTCACAATTCCTAGGGCAATCGGCACATCCATGTTCACGGCTCTGTTTTTGACAGAAAGCCAAGCCGAGCGGTAGTAGTCCGTGGCGGCGTAGAAGAAAACCGGCAGGGCCAATAGCACATTGAGGTAATTGAAGGTCTTTTTGAAACCATCGCCAAGTAGCTCGGCCTCCGCGAAGTACTCGGGAAGGCTGAAGAGCATCATATTGCCAAAGCAGAAACCTGCCACGGCAAGTTTTTGGATTAGCTTCTTGTCGGAAAATACAGGTTGCTTTTTGTCGGCATCGGAAAGATTGATGCTGGGCTCGTAGCCGATTCTGGAGAGCAGCTGTACCAGTTCTTTGAGACTGATAGCATCCTGGTGGTATTTTACCTGAACTTTCTTCTTGATAAAATCCACCCGTCCGGAAACCACGCCTGGATGGAGTTTGTGCAAGTTTTCCAACAACCAAATGCACGACGCGCAATGTATCAGTGGAATCGAAAAAGTAATGTGGGTCTCATCGCCATTTTGGAAATCGACCAAGCGGTGGACGATATCGGCATCATCCAAGTAATCAAAACGGTTGTCTTTGCGGGACACTTCCTTTTGGCTGATTCCGGGCTTTTCGGCGATTTGGTAGTAATTGCAAAGCTCATTTTCACTCAAAACCTCATAGACGAGCTTGCAGCCTGTACAGCAAAATTCCTTTTCGTCAAAATGCAAAACCTCCTCGCGGCACTCTTCCCCACAATGGTAACATGTGGCGGTGGACTTGGAAGCAGCGTGATGGATTTGGTTTGGCATGGTACAATTTACTGAGCTTCGGGGGTGAAAAACATGACGAAAATCATATTTTGGAATGATTTAGAAAGACAGGTAGAATGAAAGCCTGTCGTACCACATTCCCCCTTTGTAGAAATGAAAAAGTACTTTGGCTAAATCTGATTGATAATTTTTAGTGGTGACCAGTAGGGTGCAGCGATGTTTGACCGCATAGGACCAAAAGTCCCCTATCCTCGTAAAGTTGAATTTTATGAATGATGTCTCAGAAGTCGAGTTCGTAATCAATTGGATGATTTCTTGTTCTTCCCTTTGCTTCGACTTAGGGATAAAACTTGGAGAAATGATTGTGGCGCGGCTGTCTTTGATATTGTCTTGAAATAGTTCGACAAAATGATGGATCAACCTTGCAGATGCGGGGGTCCCATCATAGTGAAAAAGTAGGCTTTCCGTAGACATTTCCTTGTCAAAAAGCAAAACTGGAACTTCGCAGGGTTCTTCCTCGAGTGCCTTTGGCTTTTCTTGCTTATGCAGCCAATCGAGTACCTCTGGCAAATGCGCGGTAAAAAGCGTGGGACCTTGTTCGGGACTGCACATCAATCCTTTACCCCCTTTATTCAGATGAACAGGGAAACTCTCTGGGAGTCGTTCGCAAAAATGGGGGGATACTATCTCCTCCGGGACCGCGAACTTTACTAATTGGTCAACTTTCGCCTGCATAATTCCACATTCAACAGTTACAAAGCTATCGAGGCAGGCAAACTTTGGCGGTGACATTAAAAAGGTTCAAATATGATTAATGTCATGTTTTTTTGGCTAAGTAGCGGAATAGCTAAATCGTATCTACACTCCGGTGTTCCTGATTGATTGTTTTTCTTGGATTCCTTGCGAAATTGGAGTAAAATCAATCCGATGAAAAAGCCTGTACTAATAGCCATTTTTACCCATTTCTGGCTTAGCCTTGCTGCCCAAGAAATCGATTTGTTCAATGGCAAAAACCTGGACGGCTGGTACATGGACGTTCCCGACCTAGATAAGGACTCGAAGCTGAGAAAGCCTTTTCTGGTACGAGATGGCAACCTCGTCAGTTTGGGCACGCCCAACGGACACCTGCTGACGGAAAAGGAATTTGGGAACTATCGCCTGGAAGTGGAATACCGCTTTGCCGGCAAACCCGGAAACTGCGGCGTGCTCGTCCACGCCTCCCGGCCACGGGCCTTGTATGGCATGTTTCCCCAATCCATAGAAGTGCAGATGATGCATGAAAACGCCGGGGATTTTTGGTGTATTGTCGAGGACATCCAAGTCGAGCATATGGAAAAAAGGCGCGGACCAAGGGAAAACTGGGGCATCACCGAAGGCAAGGAAAGACGCATCGTCAACCTGACCGACGGCTCCGAAAAGCCCCTCGGGGAGTGGAACCGCATGGTAATAGAATGCAAAGCCGACCGCATTACGGTTTGGGTCAACGGTGACCTCGTCAACGACGGCTTCGGTGCTACGGCTCGAAGAGGAAAAATTGCATTGCAAGCCGAGGGTGCCGAAGTGGAGTTCAGAAAGGTGGCTTTGACGCCGCTTCAATAGCGATCCCAAACAGATTCAGCAAAACAGAATCGGTCATCTCCACCGATTATGGCTCCAGAGGTAGAGTTCCGGATAGGCACGGATATTTTTTTCCGTCAACTCAATAAACTTGTGGGTGATGCTTTGTGCCGGACTATCCGTGTAGGGGGGATTTTCCACCAATTGATAGGTATAGATATAATGTCCCCGCTTTGGCTTTTGGACATCGGCGTAGACGGCGGCAAGTCCATAGCGCTTGGCCATCTTTTCCGGACCTTCATAGAAATACGTTTCCCGGTTCATAAACGTGGTAACGTATTTGGTCTCCGCCTGATGAGGCCGCTGGTCCGCCGCCAATCCAATCAGCCTCGGGACGTTCCTGTTTTTCAAATAATTTCGGGTAAAGTCATCTTTATCCACCAGCGTGCCCCCGAAGCGACCGCGGATTTCCTTCATCAAGTTGTCGAAAAATTGATTGGTTACCCGATGATAGACCGTTTCCAATCGTGTGTCGACTGCTGCCTTGAATGCCAAAGTTTGCCCTTCCCAATGAAAAAAATGGGCAGCCAATCCCAGTACAATTTCCCCTTTGTCCAGCCGGTCTTTGATGATATGTGGGTTTCGGATCACAAAACGCCTTTTGATTTCCTCCCGTGACATGGTATAGAGCTTGATGGTTTCCGCAAAGGAATCGGTCAGGTTTCGGTAAAATTTCCTTTCGATCTGTCTTCGTTCCTTCGTCGATTTTTCGGGAAAAGCGAAGGCCAAGTTTTCGCTCACGATTTTCCTCCTGTACCTGATCACATAATACCCCACCAGAAACACGAAATCCGTCACCAAATACAAGGCCCACAACGGCAGCAATGATATCAAGCGGAAGAAAACCATAAATGATTGAGGGACAGCAGGGAGTTCTGGAAGGCGGCAAAATAAGGCAAAAGACCTGAATTAATCAGAAAAATTAGGGATAAATTCGGCTCTTGATTACTTTTGAAGGCTATGTCCGAGGTCCAGCGCAAAAAATACTCCGAGCAGGAAAAGAACCATGTTTTCGACAAGGAATTTATGCCACACATAGATTCCATGTACAATTTTGCCTTCCGGCTGACATTCGACGAGGACGATGCCAAGGACCTTGTCCAAGATACCTACCTCAAAGCCTATCGGTTCATCAATTCGTTTGAGCAGGGAACCAATGCCAAGGCTTGGCTTTTCCGCATCCTGAAAAACTCCTTTATCAACGACTACAGACGCAAGAGCAAGCAGCCTGCGAAAGTTGATTATCAGGAAGTTGAAACTTATTACAACTCGGATGATGTTGACTACACCAGTACAACAGACCTGAGGGTTGACGCGGTCAAGGATATGCTTGGAGATGAAATCTCCAACGCCCTCAACAGCCTGGCCGTGGACTTCAGGACTGTGATCATCTTGGCGGACTTGGAGGGATTTACCTATGAGGAGATGGCAAAGATCTTGGATATCCCGATCGGTACCGTCCGGTCCAGATTGCACAGAGCGAGGAACTTATTGAAGGACCAGCTTCGTTCTTATGCCAAAACCATGGGATACAACACAGAAGATGAAGAAGAGTAAGCCACATAAAAGAAAGGATTAATCACCGCTTAGATTACTGATTACGATGGAAGAAAATTTACCGATGGGAGAAAAAAAGCTTTCTTGCGCTGACGTCAGCAAGTGTTTCCAGTTGCTGGAGAGCATTTTGGACGGAGAAAACGTTCCCAACTCCCAAGCCATGCTCCAGGAAAAACTGGCAAAGTGTGAACCCTGCTTCAAGCATTTCCACCTCGAGCAAGCTATCAGGGAAGTGCTCAAAAACAAATGCACCAAGCATTGTGTCCCCAATGAATTGATCGCCAACATCCGGGAGAAAATCCAGGAAATTAAATAGGCGGACATGTCAGCAGGAAAAGCAATCATTTTTTCGGCTCCATCAGGCTCTGGCAAAACGACCATAGTCCGGCACCTTCTCCAAAAATTCCCCAATCTGGGTTTTTCCATTTCGGCCTCGACCCGTGACAAGCGTGGTCGGACAGAAACACATGGCAAAGACTACTACTTTTTGAGTCCTGAGGAATTCAAGCAAAAAATCGACGAAGACGCATTTATCGAGTGGGAAGAAGTCTACGAAGGCAACTTCTACGGCACGCTCAAAGAAGAAATCGAGCGTTTGTGGGCAAGTGGCAAACACGTGATATTTGACGTGGATGTCAAAGGTGGCATCAACCTCAAGAAATATTTTGGGGACAAGGCCTTGGCGATCTTTGTCAAAGTCCCTTCCCTCGAGGTTCTTCAAGAAAGGCTAAAGGACCGTGGCACAGAATCGGACGAAAGCTTGTCTAGGAGGTTGTACAAAGCCAAATTCGAAATGGGCTTCCAGGACAAGTTTGATGTCACCATCCTCAACGACGATATGGCAAAATCCTTTGCCGAAGCAGAGCGACTAGTCGGCGATTTTCTCACCAAATAATCAAACACTTCCTTTGAAAATCGGTTTGTTTTTTGGATCTTTTAATCCCATTCATATCGGACATTTGGTCATTGCCAATGTGATGCAGGACCGGACGGATTTGGATGAAGTGTGGTTTGTGGTCAGTCCACAAAACCCGTTCAAGAAACAAAGTGCACTTTTGCACGAATTTGATCGGCTTAAAATGGTAGAGCTCGCCATTGCCGATCATTTTTATTTTAGGGCCACAGACGTCGAATTCCGGATGCCAAGGCCCAGCTATACCGTGGACACACTGGCATTTTTATCTGACAAATATCCCCAGCATCAGTTCAAGTTGATCGTGGGTGCAGACAATCTGACCCATTTTCAAAAGTGGAAAAACCATGAAGTGATCCTGGAACAATACGGACTGTATGTCTATCCAAGACCTGGGGAAAAAAAGCTTCCAGAGCATCCCAACATCCGCTATGTGGAAGCGCCATTGATGGAAATTTCCGCGACTTACATCCGCGATTCGATCAGGCAAGGCCATTCGGTCAGATACCTGCTACCCGAGGCGGTTGAAGATTACATCCGGGACAAGAAATTGTACCAGTAGCCGATTTGCAAAAAATCCCAAAATTGATCTTCGATTTTGTTGAATCTGAGGATTTTAGGTTTCTTATTTTTTCTCTCTTCCCGATCCTTGCCCTAATTTTATGTTCAAACAACCCATGTGATGAAACGCGGATGGATATTGATGTGCATATTTCTTTGCTCCTGCGAGGGACTTTTTGATGGCGATCGCGTACCCGCCAATGTCTACAAAAGGAAAACGATCCAAGAAATCAAATCCGGACCCGCATACATTGGCGTATGGTCCTATGTCGACACCTATGGCAACTTGAGACATCGCTTTTACCTGGAATTGCTTCTGGGAAATGCTACGGAAACTCTCATGCCCGCAGACGACGTCCTGATCTGCGAGCTGCTTTCGACCCTGATTGTCAATCCAAGCTGGACTGATTCACCCTGTGTGCTGGGCTACCATGACAAATTCTTGGCATTTGGGAATATTGGCGGCATTTATCGCATGCACGTCGAGGTAGATGGTGAAATCAAAGAACGGCACCCCGATGATCCAATCCTTTGGAAGGCTTTTGCTCCCCGCTCGATCCGAAAGGGAAATTTCTGCACGAATCAATGGCAGCAACCTACATCTAGCCCCTCCCTAGCAAGTACAAACTGGAAATGGATTGGATTTGCAACAAATGGAAGAATCTATTCCAAGCCCGCATGCGAAGACCAAGAAGTCAGACTTAACTTTGAATCAGAATTGCTATCGCCTTCTCAATTCCAATATATCCCCAATCCCGAGGCAAAGAGGATTCGCAAGACCTCTCAAGTATGGCAAAGCAATGGGCTGTGGGCAGACGTTTACATCCCAATTGATAACTCCCGCCTTAGGATCGATTCAGCCTTATTCCACCCACCAAAATCTCCCGGGCCAGTTATTCCTATCAATTCCTTCGAAGGGGTCACTTGGGAGATGAAGCACAAATTCGACAGCCTAAATCTCTTGCTCAAGCCCAATGACACAATCAATTATCGGATCGACCTTGGCACGCTCATGCTGACCAACTCGCGCCGAGGTTTCAGCGCACTTTTTGTAGCCCAATAAATCACGCTACATTTGGATCAAACAGCCGAAAATGCAAGGAAAGCCACGGGTCTCGTTTATCATACATGGAAAAAATGCTGTGATGGAAAAGCTGATCCTCAAAATAAAAAGGACTTTTGAGGAACTTGGCTCCCTTGCATTTCACATCACGACCGCTGAAAAAAACGCATCCTTTTGGGCTATCGAAGCAATCGAACGCGGAGCCAATGTCTTGATAGCCGTGGGCGGAGACGGTACTGTCAATGAAGTTGCTAATGCCATTCTTTTTCACCCCAACAGAAGCAAGTTAAAGATGGGAATCCTGCCTTTTGGCAAGGGGAATGATTTTGTCAGGAGTCTGGGTATCCGACGGGATTTAACAATGCTCTGCGATAACATCAAACTGGGCAAATCAAAACGAATCGATGCAGGAAAATTGGAATTTGTAGGCAAAGAAGGAGAAAAATCACGGCGCTACTTTGTCAATATCGCAGATGTCGGCTTGGGCGGGCTGGCCACCCAAATGTTGCGCGCCGGAAAGCCTTTGTGGAGTTCCAACCTCACCTATTTTTTGGTTATCATCAAGTCATTCATGAAATATCGTCCTGCCAACGTCAGATTCAGCTCCCATGGATTTTACCATGAAGGAAAAGTCATGAGCATCTGTATGGCCAATGGAAGGTATTTTGCCAGTGGTCTTGGCATAGCACCGGAAGCCAAACTGGACGATGGCAAACTTGATTGGGTGATCTTGGGTGAAATTTCAATCTGGGATTATCTGAAAAACATTCCGAGACTCAAGCGGGCAAAAAAAATCCGGCATCCGGAAGTTTCTTATCATCGGGGAACCGAATGCAACATTTCCTCAGATATTCCGCTCCCAATCGATATGGACGGGGAATTTGTCGGGTACACGCCAATGAGGTGTCAGGTGGAATCCCTGGTTTTGGAAATTATTGCTTGACCAATTTCCCGCACAAATTCTTTTTTTTAAGGCTTTTGTCTAATTGGGTTCGGTAAAAAACTGATTTTTATCACTAGGCTTCCAAAAAATAAAGAGACAAGTTTCTTAGGCCCACAAATGCTGGTAACTTCAAGAGAATTTTTATCAAAAACAACCATGAAACAGCATTCTGATTTTAAGCCTGTAAGCCCCGAGGAATGGGAAAAGGCCTGGCAAGACCATTGGCAGGAAGCAGAAATGGACTATGAGCTTCCCAAATTATCAAAAAAAGTCAGGGACGAACGGGACTTCCTGACCCAAACACGTACTCCGGAAAAGGAAAAACAAAGGATACAAAGGATCTCCAAGGAGTTTGAATCGGCAGTAAAGAAACTGAGCAAGGTCGGCCCGGCTGTGACCATATTTGGTTCAGCACGTTTCAAACCTGGCGATGACAACTATGAGCTTTCCCGAAAAACGGGTGAGGTTTTTGCCAAAGCCGGGTTTTCGGTCCTCACGGGCGGAGGTCCGGGAGCAATGGAAGCCGGTAACAAAGGCGCTTTTGAGGCAGGCGGAAGAAGCTATGGACTCAACATCATCTTGCCCAAAGAACAGTACCCCAACCCCTATGTCCACAAGAGCATCGAGTTCAATTACTTCTTCATCCGGAAAGTCATGCTGGTCAAGTACTCGTGCGCCTTTATCGTCATGCCGGGAGGATTGGGGACTTTGGATGAACTCTTCGAAGCGGCCACGCTGATCCAGTGCAAAAAAATCGGCCCTTTCCCATTGATTCTTGTCGGGAAGGAGTTTTGGAAAGGCTTACGGGACTTTGTGGGCTATATGGCTGGACAGGGGGTATTTGCCCCCGAAGAAATCGGTTTTTCCAAAATCGTCGATACGCCCGAGGAAGCCGTTGATTTGGTGCTGAAAAGCCTGCCTCCAGATTTTCACAAAATCCTAGAAAAGGAGAAAAAGAAACTCAGGCGAAACTTGAAAAAAATTCGCTAAAATGCACTTCCAAACATTTGACTTTCAGTCGTTTGCTTGGTGAACTGAAAATCAAATTGGTTAAATTTGTAATCGATATCTAAATTGATCCTTAAATCTTTTTTCAATGAGAAATCTAATTTTCCTCCTTCTGTTTTTCGGATTTTTCGGATGCTCTCAGCAGGACGATCCCGCCCAAAATATCCCACTTGAAATTGGGTTGCGAAAGACGGTCGAAGAGATAGCAGGCGTACCGGCATTTTTGGATGTCGAAACGATCACAAACGGCACACAAACAAGCTACCTCTTCTTTTTTGAGCTTCAGGATGATGCTCAAAAACGGAGGTTGGTGCCCGATAAAGACCCCCTGATCTGCAGTTTTCTCAATGAACAATTAATGTATGGGATGACAATCATCGAAGGCTGTGCCGATGTAGGGTATTTTTTTCGTTATCTGAGATATGGTGAGGCGCGGGGAAATCATAGAATGCATGTGACCGTAAGCGGAAAGGCAAAGGAACGGCGGCCTGGTGACCCATTCACCGGATCTCCCTTCGTGCTGGAGCGGATCGAAAAAATCGAAAGCTGTCCGGTAGCGATAACCGATAAGTCTGGTTCATTTAGTCTTGAAAATCGTTTTTGGAAGTTTGTTGGGTTTATCGATCAAAATGGCAACATCATCTCCTCGCCTACTTGCGAAAACCCGGAGATTGGAATCACCTTCTATGACAAATTATTAACCGGATCGCCAATTGAAGATCCCGAGGCTAAATCATTCAAAATTGAAAGTGCCGTTTGGATAAGGTCAAATCAACTTTTCTTGGTATACGGAAAAGAATCAGATAACAAATTGAGGATAACGCGGGCCGTAGACCCTGCTTGGATGCCACCCAGACCAGCTACCGCCCAGACTAATAATTTTGACCAACTCACCAAAGGCATCTACAACAAATTCGATAGTCTAAGCCAAATCTTTTTGTTCAATCAAACGGTCGATTTTGAAATCAATGGGAATAAACTTGAACTGCGCAACCCTACCAATGGCATCGGCGCCTTGTTGATCACCAATTGATCTGTGTGTTTGGTCTTTTCGAGCCAAAAAAAGGGGAACTGACGTCGATCAGTTCCCCTTTTTTGTGTCTGCTGAGCAGAAATTACCACTAAACGTAATTGTTCAACATCACAGGCATCACGAGCATGAGGATGTCTTCGTTGTCGCCTTTGTCGGAAGGCACGATCAGACCTGCACGGTTTGGCGCAGAGAACTTGAGCGTGACCTCTTTGGAAGAAAGGTTGTTGAGCATTTCAACCAAGAATCGGGCATTGAAGCCGATTTCGATATCCTCCCCATCATGGTCACAAGACAGGCGCTCGTTGGCTTCGTTGGAGAAATCCAAGTCTTCTGCGGAGATTTGAAGCTCGCTTCCCGTCAATTTCAAGCGCACCTGATGGGTGGTTTTGTTGGCATAGATCGCGATCCTCCTCAATGAACCCAAAAACTCCAATCGATCGATGGTCATGTGATTGGGGTTGTCTACCGGGATGACGTTCTCATAGTCCGGAAAGCGCTCATCGATCAAGCGGCAGATCATTTTCGTATTGTTGAACTTGAAATAGGCATTGGAGCTGTTGAATTCGACAGTCACGGGCACATTTTCAGAAGGCAAAGTAGACTTCAGCAAATTGAGCGCCTTTCTTGGAATGATGATGCTCGAGTCCTCTTTGGAAGCCACATCAACTCTTCTGTAGCGGACGAGCCTGTGGCCATCAGTCGCCACGAAGGTAGTATTCGTCTTGCTCAGATTGATGTACACACCCGTCATTGCAGGTCTCAGTTCGTCATTGCTGGTAGCAAAAATGGTGTTGCTGATCGCGCTGCTGAGAATCTCTGTGGACATATCCACTGCAGTGGCGTTGGTGACTGAAGGGATTTTTGGGAAATCCGTCGCATTCTCGCCCGCCAATTTGTATCGACCATTGTCGGAACTGATTTCGATGCTGTAGGTATCCTGGTCGATGCTGAAAGTCACAGGCTGCTCAGGAAGGTTCTTGAGCGTCTCGATCAGGATTTTGGCAGGAACCGCAATATTGCCATCTTCCCGGGCTTCAACATCCAATTCGGTGATCATCGAAGTCTGCAAGTCAGAAGCGGTAACGGTCAATTTTCCACTTTTGATCTCAAAAAGGAAATTTTCCAAAATAGGCACCACCGGATTGGTGGTTACGACACCGTTGATGGCTGAAAGTTGCTTGAGAAGTGCAGATGAAGAAACAATAAATTTCATATTGCGCAGGCTTATTTTTTCAGTTTGAAATTGAAGAGGGTAAATTTATAAATAAAATCCTTAAAGCGGCTTTTGACAGAAACTTTCCTGAAAAAAAATCAAAATGGGCCCGTTTTGAATTAGGAACAAACAATTTTAAGCAGCGAATTGCCTTATTTTCCCGCAAATTTTCTCTTTCGCAAAGCCACCCACACAAATCCAAAAAGCGCAAAAACAACCGCCGGAAGGACCGTGTTGATGGTTTGCCATTTGGTTTTCTCTGCCTCCACCTTGACCTTGTTGAGCGGTCGGATTTGGAACTGTTTGGTCCTTGCCGCTATGATTCCATCCGGATCGACGAGGTAGTTCACGGCATTTTGAAGCAACTGACGATTCGCATATTGGGTATCGCTGAAGGGATCCTGACCCAATAGCAAGGGATTTCCATCCAAGGGGCTTTTGCTGCTTTGAAAAAGCTGTCCCGTGCCCGCTACAAGTACCCGGCCTTCATTGCTTTCAGGAACAAATCCTGCCTTATCTACGCCTTCGGGTAAAAACCGATTTTTAAACAGCGAGGTGAAATCCCCTTCAAGCAGGTAAACCAAGGGAAGGTTTGGTTGGTTGAACTCGTCGAGATCAGGCTTTTCCTCCATATCGGCAAAGGCTAACCTGACGGGTGCTGGCAATTTTTTCCCAAAATCCGAACCAAAAACCAAAGGTGTCTTGACCACTCCATCTGCCTTGACAGTGTCCAAAGAGCCGGTGAATCTAAATACAATTTGATCGAGTCCTTTGGTAATCGGATGCTTGGCCATTCTTCCAGCCGCCACATAAAACGGCCAAGGTAGCGGTACCATCTGTTGTTGATTTCCAAAGTTTCCTCCCATGACCACGTGGTAGCCAAAATTGATGTCCTGCACGAAGTCCTTATTGACGCGAACGCCATATCGAAACAGCATCTGATCCAATCCATTGTCAAACGGCATCGCGACTGTACCCTCACCGCCGGCCTCCTCAAAGTTGTAGGCGAGCGGGTCAACCAGGAAAACAAGATTTCCGCCACGCATCAAAAACTGGTCGAGTAAATAGATTTCCCTTTCTTGATAGGCTGATTTTGGGCCGATCACCATCAGAATATCAAAAGTCATCAGATCGTCGACCAACTTTGCCTGCTCAAGCGGCACCTTGTACACCTGATAGTCATCTGCTAAAGCCTCCACGATCCCAAATCCCTCATCCTCGGACATCTCCCCATGGCCCACGATCAAGCCGATTTCCTTTTCCTGTTTGGAAACCAGCCTCTTGATCGCATTGATCAGCTCAAATTCGAGGTTTTCGACAGATTGGTTCAAAATCTCATCCGGGCCCATGTTTGCCTCTCCTTTCAAGATCAAGGCCCCGACCTCAAACTCAGCGTTTCGCGCCAAGATTCCCGGGAAAATCATTTTGGTTTGTTTTCCCCCAGCCTCACTGGTGTAGAGGTTGGTTGGGTTGATGCCAAAGTCCGAAAGGCCCACGATAAAATCCTCTTGCTCTTTCTTTGGCAGATCCAAGGGATTGAAGTACCGGTACGTGATCCGCTTGTTGCTATAGGAATTGAATGTGCGGATATTCTCTTCCACGGACCGCTGCAGTCTGCGCATGCCGCCCGGGAGCTCGCCGACAAGCAGGATATCTATCTCGATCGGTTCCTCCAATCCTTCCAAAACCGCAATACTCGCAGGATGCAGGGAATACCGCTTTTCCTCGGTCAAGTCCAACCTAAAGGGCAGAAGGGAAACCAACGCCCAAATAGCCGCGAGCATCACAGCCAAAACACCCATTTGCTTGATCGATCCTTCTAAGTTTCTCATTTTCTCTTCAGGATAATAGTCGTCAGTCCCAACATCAATACAACAACCGTCATGAAATAGGCAAGATTTTCGGAGACGATAACGCCTCTGCCCATGCTTTGATAGTGGTAACTCAGGCTAAGGGATTCCAGGAAAAGCGCAATCGGACTCATAATCTGCATTTGTACCAAGGCAGTCAAGCCGAAGTACAAGAGAAATGACAGGAACACCCCCCAGATAAATGCCACGATTTGGTGCGAGGTCAAGGCAGAGGAAAAGATGCCGATCGAGGCAAAAACCGCCCCCATCAGGCAAAGCCCGATCCATGAACCGAAAAATCCCGCATGGTCAATATTGCCGACGGGGTCTCCCAACTGCACGATCGAGTAATAAAACAGCAAGGTCGGAATCAAGGCTAAAAAAATGAGCGTCAGGCTTGCCAAATACTTCCCAATAATTATCCTCAGGATGCCCAATGGCGAGGTCAACAGGATTTCCCAAGTGCCCGACCTTCTTTCCTCTGCGATCATTTTCATCGTGATCGCCGGAATCAAGAAAATGAATACAAAAGGGGTATATACGAACAACGGCTCCAAATCCGCAAACCCGTATTCCAATACGGAAGTATCGGGAAAAACCCAGACAATCAACCCCAAAGAAACCAAAAACACCGCCAAAATGAGGTATCCGCTCAGGTTGCTGAAGAAGGCATTGATTTCCTTTCGGTACAGTGCAAACATCGATTTAGGATTGGGTGATTTGTTGAAATATCGCTTCCAGGTTGTTTTCCTTCAGACTGATTGAGACCAAGGTCAGATTCCTTTCCTGGATAATGGACAAAAGCTCTCTTCGTCCCGAGGCTGCATCGTCCACAGAAATCCCAATTTGCGAACGACTGGACAAGAACTCGCCCTTTCCTACATGCTGAAACCATTCCAATTGGAGTTCTTCCTCGGTCTCAAGCTGAAGCACGGCATTCCTTCTCCCTGATTTAAGGTTGGAAAGCAAGTCTGAGGCGACGATTTTTCCCTTGTTGATGATGACTACCTTATCACAGATGGCCTCCACTTCCTGCATGATATGGGTGGAAAGTATCAAGGTCTTGTCCTTGCTTATAGTCTTTATCAATTTCCGGATTTCGACCAGTTGGTTGGGGTCGAGTCCGGTGGTAGGCTCGTCCAAAATGATCACTTCCGGGTCATGGATAAGTGCCTTTGCCAAGCCGACACGCTGCCGGTATCCTTTTGAAAGTGCTTGGATCCTTTTGTGCGCTTCAATCTCGAGTCCACACAATCCAACCAATTCCTCCACCCGAGATTTCAGGCTTTTGCCAGCCATGCCATACAAACCACCCACAAATTCCAAAAACTCACGCACATACATGTCCATGTACAGTGGATTGTGCTCGGGAAGGTAGCCAATCAGCCGACTCGTCTGTTCAAAATTCGCCTTGACCGAAATTCCGTTGACCAAGACATCACCACCGTCGGCTGCAATATACCCGGTGGCAATCTTCATGGTGGTGGACTTCCCAGCCCCATTTGGACCCAAAAAACCCAAGACTTGCCCTTTCTCAGCCTCGAACGATACATCGTCCAGAGCTAACTGCGTGCCATATTTTTTGGTGAGGTGATTGACCGACAGAGACATGGATTTTCAATTAGGTGGCTAAATTAACCGCAACTCCTGCGGTTGGCAAAATATTTTTTCGCACAGGCCACAAAAATCGCTGAATCTTCGAATGCCGGAGATTTGAAACCAAGGAATTAAAGCTGTAAAATCTCAGCAGTTTGCCTAAAACCTGAATCCAACATTGACCACGTACCTGAACCCATAGCTCAGACTCCTGAATCCGCCTGAGTTGGCAATCTCGCCCGGCTTGATGACGCCTTCAAACATGGGAAATCTTCCTTTGATCGCCTCATTGAGTTCTCGGAAAAACTCCTCCTGTTCTTCGGCTGGAAGGTCAGTATTCAGGCTTGTTTTCAAATCATAAAAACCTATCCCAGGTCCTGCCAACACCATATCGAGCGCAAGCCGTTCCCAAAAAACAAATTGATACCCCAATTGAAAACCGGCGATTACCGTGTTGAAGTTGAAATCAAAATTGACATTGCCTTGGAAATTTTCAGTATTGAGTGCCAAATCATTGTTGCGGGTCAGGTAGTTGTACTGAAAATGCGGCCCGATGTAAACTCCACGTGGCGCCTTGTGACGGTTTTCTTTGGCAAGGTAAAAACGGTAATCTGCGGCGAAATGATAGCCACGCTCCGAAACTGAGCGATCGCCATTGATGGCTTCCCCGTTCTCGTCCAACCGCATCAGCTTCGGAAGTGAAAACCGTCCCAGATTGACAGAGAAGGAGCGCTTTTCCGACAACACCCGTTCATAACCGATCGCGACGAATTTGGTACCCCAAATCATCGGACTAGAGACATTAATTCTGGCGATATTCTTTCGCTCTTTTGCCAAAGAATCAACCTGGCACCAAGCTGGGATGGTCACCATAACCATCAATAAAAACAAGCAAAGAAGACGTTTCATAATGCTGGGGGTTTAGACACTGAATTTAACCAAAGTCCGTCTCGATACCATCAAAATGGCCCAATTTCAGCGAAAGAATTTTGAAAAACCGAATACGTAACGGAATCTTCAAAATCAAGATAAATGCAGCCTCGGCGTCAGAAAATTCCACTTCTAAAATGGCTTAAAATAAAAAAGGCTTCAAAGAAGCCCCTTGAGAGAATCCACCGCCACAGGCAGCGCATCTCGATTGATATTAAACCTTACAGCCCCAATTTAGAGCGGATTTTTTGGTTTTCAAAAAAATCAATCCGAAAAACTCACATTGATGAAGCTCGCGATCCCAAACCGGAATCCTCCCCGTTGGTAATTGCCATTTTCGAAGCCGGCACCCATTTCTACTCGGAAAATCCTGAAAAGATTGTCCAAGGAATAGCCCACCTCCCAATAGTGCGGTGAGTTCTCAGTCTTGAGATAGTTCAGGAAGATATTTTCGCGGACTCCAGAGAATCTGAGCATCGGCAACTGTGTCAGCAAGAACTTCCTGAATTGGTAATGCATGATGCTGCTGATGTAAGCGCCCTGCGTGCTATATTGGTAATAATCCAAGAAGCGATAGTTGGACGCCACACCCATATTGGCAAAAATGGTCCTGTTACCGCCAAAATGCTTGAAGTCCTGGAAATACACCCGATCCTGGTTGAGAAAGGTTCCCGCCTTGATATTGAAGTCAAGCTTGCCACTGACTCCGAAATTGAAGAAATGCTCTATCCCACCTTCGAGCCTATCAAATCTTGCCGCATTTTGATTGTTGAAAACCGACGAAATCGCTCTGGTATAGTTCAGGACCAGCATAGGGGCCGATTCGTAAATAGGGTTTTTTCGTCCATCGCGGATGTAATACTTCATACCAGGACGCCATTCTATGTTCCCGTGCCAAATCAAGGCATGATGGTCGTCAAAGGCACGGTCTGGGGCCTCGATGTTGTCGGGTCTATTGGGCATGTACGATCTCTCGGGTCTATTGTAAAAGCTGAAATCCGTATTGTTTTCCAACTCCCGTCGGTAGGCATACAGGAGGTTGGTGCGGAATGTAAATGCATCGGTCACCCGCTGGGAATAGGCCAGCTTCACAAAATCCTGCTCGTAGAGCTTCATATAATTCTGCCGCAAAAGCAATGAATACGCAGCGTTGACCAGCTCTGAAATCGGGTTCTCGGGATTGAATTGATAAATAAACCTTCCACCCGTCAGCGTTGCGGTGTTTCCCGGCCTTCCCCGATTGACGGACCTTCGGATCTCGAAAGTGCTGTAAAGGCGCTGGCTCGAAAAACCATACCTAAACTCCGGCTCAAAATACCAAACCCTTCTGAAGTTGGTAACCGAATCGGCCATTTTTTCCGTTTTTTCTAACCTGTAAAATCCCGCCAGCCCAACTTTGAAACCCTCGACCGTATTGAAGGAAAACTTGGTCCAGTTGGTACGGAATCCAGCTGATCTTCCCTTTCCGAAACTGTAGGAGCCGCCGCCGATGATTTCCAAGGGCTTGAAACCTCTTCTTGCTTTTTTTGCAATGGAATCGACATCGCTAACCTTGGCAGCCTCGATGGATGCCAAGCTGTCGTCCCGCACATAACCCCGGATTTCGGCCTCGGTAAGTTTGACAGGACGGATGCTATCCCAATAGGCGAGGCTGCGCTTTCTAGCCAATGAATCGACCTTGTAGGACCGTTCGGAAATGATCTCTTCATCCTCCCGTTCTTTAAGGGCTTCTTTCTCATATTCATTGATCAGTTTCCGAAAATCCTTCTTGGTCATTTTGTCCGCATTGGCCAGCTGCTCCAAACTCGAGAGGTTTTTGTTGAAGCTACTCACGTCCGTCGGTACCTCGTCAACTTTTTCATCGATGATTTTGGTCTCGACGATTAGGTCTGGATTGAGTGTGACCTTGTAATCCCGCGTCGAGGCGAGGTATTTGTACTCGCCTGCAAATCCAAAAAACTTGCCGCCAAAAGTGTAAGTGTGGGTCGAAGGCATCCAGACATTTTCGGCCACCGGCTGGTAAAGCTGACGCACACCAATCTGAAAGCCCAAAAGCGATGTTTTTAGATCAAGGCTATGAATGGCCCAAAGTCCTTCAATGATATAGATATATCCGTCAAAGACCAACTCGCCCGGCGACCGTGGCTGCACTCGTATGCGGTTGACCAAGACGCCGTCTTCAGTAAATGAACCTTCGTACCTGAACTTGTAATAGGCAAACGCCGAAGGTGAAAGCGGCGAAATCGCGTTGTTGATTTTTGGATTGTAAAAACTCGTCGCGATGTAGGGTGCGGGTGAAGTCTGATTGTTATCGCCGTTGGTGCGGATGCTGATGACTTCTTCCTCGACTGCATTGGGCTGTTTGAAGGTGATCTTGGAAACCGACTCCGTTGTATAGGCTTCGTTGAGTTTTACTCCTTCTTTTTCCAACTCCTTTTTCATGAAAAACGGCGCATCGGTCAAACTCCCCGTACCCTTGAGGTACACCATCATGCTGTATTCCTGCACCTGCATTCGGTGGTATTTTGCTTTGGAAATGGCTTTCCGCATGATCGTGAGAGCGGGGTCTTCGGCCTTTGTATTGACCGTCACCTCCTGAAGGGAATAGACCTGTTCGCTCATTTTGAAATCCAGCGTGACCCACTCCTCCAATACCACGACCGTCTGAAGGTCGGAAGCATAGCCGAGGTATTGGGCCAATACGTCATAAACGCCCTTCTTGAGCTTCAACTCATACTCTCCATTTTGGTTGGTGGCTACTCCTTCACCTGTATTTCGGATGTAGATGGAGGCAAAAGGCAAGGGTTCACCCTTTTCGGTAGTGACTTTTCCCCTGATGCCTTGTGCGAAGACCCCCTGAACAATGCCCAAAAAAAACACACCCAGCCAAAAGATTTCTTTCAATCGGACCATAAAACAACAATTATCCTCGAAAATACAAGATTCAAAATTGAACGATAAGGTTGCTTTGGGGTTATTGACAAAAATTAACGATGGAAGCAGGATTTTAAATTTATTTAAATTTTCCGACAAAAAACAATACTATACCAATCTCACTTTGTTGCAACATTGATTTCGAAAATCCTTCTAAAGGGGAATCCCTCTTCATTTACGCCCTCGATTTTCATGAATACGCGCTTTGTCAAGTCCGAAAGTGGTATTTCGAACTCAAATTTGCCGTCATCCGACCGCGTGCCCGCTGAGGGATTCCAATACAAGGTCGGCCTCGGTGGGATTGGAACGCCATTGTTGCTGATCTTTGGAAATTCAAGTGGCTTCGTGAAACCTGGAAGCTTGAAAACCTGAAACTCTGTTTTGTCAAATTCATAGGGTGATTTCGGAGTTGTCGTTTTTCCTTTCTTGGTCGTGATCGAAATCACGCCCCCTGCTGCCCGTGTACCAAAAACAGCGGCTGCATAGGTGTAAACTTCGATCGATTCAACCTCACTGGCTATCAATATCTCCAACTGTTCCCGTCCCTGCTCTCCCGACAGTAGCAGGCCGTCTACCATCACCAAAGGTCCCCCGGTTTCCAAGCCCCAGTTCTGCCTCATCATGATGCCACCCGAAAAATTCATTTCTACTATATCAGCGACTTTCATTTGGGGAAATCTCTCCAAAAAATCCTGACCAATGGTCTTATCCCCTTTTCCATACCCATAATTGTTTTCAGTCGGGGTGAGTATCCGTTGGTCAGCCACTTCGATTTCTTCCAAGTCAATGATATCCTTGTCCGGCCATAAATCCGTCCAAACATCGTTACCCATTTCCTCCAAAAGCATCAGCGTGGTGTCAAATTCGAACTTGTGAACTGGCCGAGCCGTCTGGACTAATTCCACGGAGCCTTTTCGCTTTCGCCTTTCGTCCAATGCAGCGATCGCCACCTCGGCACTGTCATAAAAAAACATCCCGTTCGTGAAGAAATAACCCATGCTGTCCGAAGTGATGATTCCAAAATCCTCCATATCGCCAACGACCACTGTTAGTGGAACGGCCAGTTGCCGATTCCTAGACCTCCCATCGGAATAACTGCCCTCTAGCGAAAGCCCGTTTTCGATCTTGTATGGCTGAGGCTCGATCATTTTCGGATCAGGGGCCTGATACAGCCACTCGGTCGCCTCCTCAAGGTCCTTGTCAGGAACAAAAGATGTGAGCTCGGCGTCCACAAGCGATATTGTGAATTTTGCCTCTACAGGTTGATCGTTGGCATCTTTGATTGAAACAGCAAATTTTCCCCAAGGTGCGCTTGAGTCGTCCCTGTAAATCGCTCCACTCGGCTCAATCGTCCAAGCGAAGTCCAGGTCATCCTCTTCTTCCGTCGAATTTGCAAATGCTGGCCTATTCCCTTTAGGAACTATGGAAACGTATTTGACTGTATACCGCCCGCCTTCATAATTTCCCATCCAGTTGGTGTATGCGAGGATAGCATATTTCCCTTCCGGAAAATCCTCTTCGAGCAGGAATTGTCCATTTGTAGTTCCATTCTCCAAAAAAAAGACCCCAGACTTGACTGTCTCCAATCGATCATTTACCAAATCCACATAGAGCGTTCTGCTGAGCGTATCCGCAAAAAGACTGTTTTGATAAAGCATCTGTGCCTGCAGCCACATCATTTCACCTGGATGGTATACCGATTTGTTGAGACTGAGATGGGGTCGCTCCATCAAGTTGGTCCATTTGACTTCCTCCACTCTTTGGAGCGTCACCTCGGCCATAAGGGGATTATCCATCTCCTCAGGCATAAAATCAAAGGGAACAAACCGCGCCACTCGCTCACGGCCCATGTTTCCGGATCTAACCAACTGCTTTGGATCCAACAGCACGCCTGCTGCGTCGACATCAAAATAGCCGTCAGGGGCCTCCAGCCAACTGATTGCATGGTAAATCCGGGAATAATAATCATTGATCCAAAACTTCTTGGTAAAGTGGACTTCCACTTTTGAAGGCCAATTTATGCGATAAATACCCCCCGGAATCTCCTCGATCAGGGTGGAATCCTCTCTCATCGGATGAATAGTCCTGCCAAGTTCTTCCTCAAAGCGATTGGTTCGCAATTGCCCCATGGGAGGGAGCGTGACCTCATAAAGCTTAAACCCATCCTCCTCGGCTCTCCTTCGGAGCAAGGATGATAAAAAATGTTTGACCGATCCGAAATAGGCGGAGTTGCGCGCAATTTCCCATTGGGACGAATCAATAGACTGCTCCATGGTCTTAAAATTCGCCAGACCAAAGTAGTGAAAGCCTCCGCTCATTTCCACGAATTCTTGCAAATGGTACTCGATTTGGTAGCCCAAAGCGCGGTTTTCGATCAATATCGGCTGGGATGCGCTGGCCGCCAGAAATTTCCCTCGGCCCGGGATGCGCCCCTCTTCAAAATCCACCACCCAAGGATTTTTAATTTCTATTTTGCTAAAAAAAGGATCGTCGGGTACTGCCAAAAAGACCCGCTCAAAACGCCGCATGTATCTTTCCCAGCGTTTGTCCCGCTTAGACTTGAGCATGACTTCAGACAGGCCTTCTTCCTTCGGCGAAAGCTCAAAATTGACACTGATCTGGGAACGGCCTTGCAGAGAAATCTTCCTAAACTTGGTATGATAGCCGACAAATGAAACTGCAAGCTCCGGATTGGGAGGAAGGTCGCCACTGATACGGTAATTTCCCTTGGTGTCCGTGACTGCGCCGATAGTTGTATTGTTGACGAAAACGTTGGCGAAAGGAAGCGGAAGGCCCGTTTTTTCGTCTTTGACGTTGCCTGTAATTACCTGCGCATACAGACTGGGGCAACCTGAAAAAAGGACAAGTAAAAAACAACAACACGCAAAAGCCGATCTAGACATGCTTCCCTTTTTAAGTTTCCTCGAGACTCTATTTTTGGATTCTTCGATTTCCAAGCAAGAACACACGCTTCCAAAATAATACTTAAAAACTGTTTCAGTCTCGTAAGTCTTTCTTAAATTCCAAACTTGAAAGTTTCAAAGTAAGAATCGTTAGTGAAAGGGACAACTTTTTTTCGAGCGGCCGTCCGGACAATTATTCTAAAGGTAAGGGCCATTAATTCTATGTATTCAGCATTGACATGGACCCTTTTTTTCATTTGCTGGCTCACTTTTGCAAATACCACTTTGGCCCAAAACGATGAAGCTCAGGTAGTTTTCAAAGCTCCTGAAAATGCCAAAAAGGCAAAATACTTCCTTACGGGCAAAGTCATTTTCTTCGAAACAGGCGAACCGCTACCTGGCGTGTCCGTGCATATCGATGGCTTTTTCACCGGAATCAATACCGATGCGAATGGCCAATATTTCGTATCCCTGGATTCGGGGCGACACAGAATTGCCTTCCGCCACTTTGGAAAACAAGGTAAAATCTACCAGGTCGATTTGTATGGAGACGGGGTCTTGGACACCGAACTCACCGGGCTCCAGTTTGAACTCGATATGTTTACGCTTCGATCGGAGGAAAGGGAAATGATCGTGAAAAGCCCCATAACGGGAGTGACCAAGATGAATATCGACGAGATCAAACTCGTCCCTACGCTTCTCGGAGAGCCGGATGTGTTCAATGTACTGCAGGCGATGCCGGGCGTTACTTCGGTAGGTGAAGGCTCGGCAGGTCTCAATATCCGTGGTGGTCAGGCCGACCAAAATTTGATCTTGATGAATGAGGCTATCGTCCTCAGTAATAGCCATGCTTTGGGGTTCCTGTCGTCATTCAACGGTGATGTCGTCCAAAATTTCACCCTTTATAAAGGCGCAGTTCCAAGCAATTTTGGCGGAAGAAGTGCGTCAGCTTTGAACATCGAGATGCGAAAAGGGGACAAGGAAACATGGAAGGGCTCCGTGAGTTTGGGGACCGGCGTGAGCAAGCTGATGCTGGAAGGTCCGCTGGTCAAGGAAAAAACAGGATTGATCGCTGCAGCGCGAAGGTCTAATGCCAATTGGCTGCTCCGACAGGTTGATAACACGGATGTCAGGGCTAGCGACATCCGGTTCCATGACTTGTACCTGGGTGTCAGCCACCAATTTTCCCAAAAGAATAACCTGGATCTGAATATCCTGAACACCGGTGACTACTTCAAATTCTCCAATAATTTCGGATTCGAATGGAACAATTTTGTCAGCTCGATTACCAGCCGAAACCTGATCACGGATGATTTTTCCTTGGTAGGAACGGCGGCCTATGGGAGTTTCAACAATGGTTTTTTTGAACCATCGGATATTGACCCGTCCATCGTGAAGAATGGCTTGTATTACTATCAAGGAAAAATTTCAGGCTTGTGGACTTTGGATAAGGCCGTACTCCAAGGTGGAATTGAAGGCGTGATGTACCAAATGCGGCCCGAAAAACTCGAACCATTCACACCCCAATCCGGCATCCAACCTCAATCCATTCAAAAACAAAAGGGGTTGGAATGGGCACCTTTCGTTTCCGCAGAATGGAACCCGAATGAAAACTTCACCCTGATGGCAGGCTTGCGGTATTCGATGTACCAGCAGATGGCCCCGGATACAGTATTCCAATATGAGGCGGGATTGCCGATTTCAACAACTACCCAAACCGGGTATGAGTTTTTTGAAAATGGGAAAATAGTGGGATACCAAGGCTTGGAACCTAGATTTTCCCTGAGGTACACATGGGATGAAGTCCATACATTCAAAGCTGGATTTGCGGTCCTGAATCAATACTTGCAAACCATCTCCAACGCCACTGGCCCCACGCCGATTGACCTTTGGCAACTCAGCACGACCTATATCCTGCCCCAAAGGTCACAAAACTATTCTGTCGGGTACTTCCGCAGCCTGAAGGAAAACAAGTGGACCGCGTCCTTGGAAGGATTTTTCCGAACAACCAAAAACCAACTTGAATACCGGGATTTTGCGAATTTATTCTTGAACCGGCAGCTGGAAACAGAGCTGATTCAGGGACAGGGAATGGCTTTCGGGGCCGAATTGATGATCCAAAAAAATATCGGAAGTGTCACCGGTTGGCTGGCATACACCTTTAGCCGATCTCTGGTTAGGACTGTCAGCCCTTTCCGCGAAGTCCAAGTCAACGGCGGAGACTGGTTCCCCACCAACTTCGATCGCCCACATATTCTTTCGCTCGTGACCAGCTTCCATCTAGGTAATCAGCGTGATTTCAACATCAACCTCAATTATTCGAGCGGAAGACCTGTAACGGGCCTGTACTCAAACTATGTAGTGGGTGGTGTTTTTGTGCCAAACTTTGGAGACAGAAATCAGTTTCGAATTCCCAACTATTTCAGGATCGATCTTTCCTACCTGGCAAATGGCCCCGTCAGGGCTTGGGACGACAAGATCAATATCAGCGTCTATAACCTGTTGGGGAGAAGAAACGCCTATTCGGTATTTTTCCAACGCGACGGTCAGCTGCAGCGATTGGTTCCTTATCAATTGGCGATACTCGGTGCTGCATTTCCGTCCATTACGTACACAGTCAACTTTTCCTCCAAATGACAAACAAGTCTAGCATATTGACATTTTTGCTCTTATTGGCGGCCGGTGTACTTGGAGGTTGTATCGATCGCTTGGATTTTTTTGGAGATACCCAAGGAGGGCAGTTGGTGATTTATGGCATGGTTAACGATGTGGATGAGGTACAACGACTGGAGATTTCGAGGACAAACCTACAGGGATTCAACCCGAAAGGGGAAGATGGTGCATCCGTGACCCTGCTGACCCAGGATGGCAGGAGGCTGCGCTATACCAACACCGGAAATGGCGAATATCAACTAGCGGGGTTCAAAGGCACACCTGGCCAAAGCTATTCCCTCGAAGTGATCATCGGCAAAGACCTTTATGAAAGTACCGTACAGACCATGCCGACCATATTGGCCGTCGATAGTCTGGAATTCAGGTTTGGAAGAGAAATGTTGGATACCGAGGCTGAGGAAGGGATATTCGTTGTAAGCGCAACCTCAAACTTTCCGGAGGGGGATAATTCAGGTTTTTTCCGATGGACCGCCGAAGAAACCTATCAGTGGCAACGCACTTGGCTACCTTGTGTCGGCCTCTGCCCCCCTCCCCCAAATCCATGCTATATCTCAGATTTGATGGATCCCAACCGCATCAACCTATTCGATGCAAATTCCACGAGGACACGACAAACCCGTCAGGAAATAGCCAAAAGGGCTGTGGACAATTCGTTCATCGGGATTTTTTACGTAAGCCTCAAACAACACAGCATCACGCGGGATGCTTTCGAATATTGGCGAAAAATCGATCTCATCGTCAACAACAGAGGCTCTTTGTTCGATATTCCTCCTGCGCCTGTGTACGGAAATATCACCAACAAAAACAACCCTGATGAGATTGTACTTGGGTTTTTTGAGGTTGCAAGGGTGAGATACACCCGAAAATATGTCAATCCAGCAGATGTACCATTCTTCCTGACACGTCCCTGTGACATCGTGGTCGGCAAATCGGCCGAAGACTATGCCGCGGAGTGCGTCCAATGCGAAGTCAGGGCCAAAGGCAGGGCTTGGACAACGACTGCCCCAGAATGGTGGTTTAAGGACTAGAGATTATTCGAAATCCAGTATACCCAGAAAAATGAATTTTTATCGTCCGCCGAGAAAATAACCATCTAATGGGAATTTAGGCGCACTACAGGCAAGGTTCTAATTGAATCCTGGGCAAGGGCTGATTTTTATGTAGGTCCAAGACCTTTTCCCCAACGGGAGTCCAAAAACGGAATTCTTACCTAACTCATAATTTTTTTTAATAATATTCAAAAAATCATTTAATATTTTGATTGATCAATAAAAACAATCGATTTTTTTGATTTTTTCATTTTGTGGTTACTTTAGCAACCAGATTATTTACATTTTTCATGTTTTTGTAAAAAGTAAGTAAAAAATCAAACCTATTATTATTAAATCTATAAAACCTATGAGAAAATCAGTTACAAATTTGACCAAAGCGATGGCAATTTCTGCCATTGTTTTCACAGCACTCTGCGCCGCACCCGCAATGGCACAGGAAGAAAAGCAGTTTAACTTCTCTGCGACACTCAATTCCGATCAGTTCTTCGGATTTTACCCCACGTTCCAAGGGTCTTATGGTGTTTCGGACAAAACCGCGCTCACCTTCTACGGCATCTTGTGGTCAGGGGGTACCGGGGGAAACTGGGGCAACTGGACAGAATTTGGTATTGGTGCCAACTTTCAGGCCGCTGAGGGACTTTCCATCAATCCACAGATCGGTATCCTCGGCGGTAACCTGCTCAGTTCAGGAACACGCGGCCCAGCCATATTCGGTGACGGTATCGTTCCAAACCTTACAGTGAATTTGCTAAGGGAAAAGACAGAAGGCCAGCTCTACTTCGGCTACTATGCGCCACTTCGCGACGAAGCGCCTGTCAATGCCACCCCTGCCGGAACAACTTTGGCTTACATTCACTATTGGGTCAACTTTGGTTTTCGTGCCAGTCAGTTCTTCTCGCTCGGTGCGCACTATGAGCATTTGATCAATTCCGGAGGTTCCAATGTTTCAGAATCCTCTGATGTATATCAATGGCTTGGCCCCTATGTGCAGTTTAGCAAGCCAGGGGGTGGGCCTTTCGCACGGTTCTCCTTCGGCACCGACTTGGTGGAAGGCAACGATTCATTTTTCAAACTTACGACCGGATTCAGTTTCTGATTTTTATAAAAAAAGGCCGGCTAAATCCCGGCCTTTTTTATTCGCAGAAAGTACTCTGTCATTGTTTGCTCCCGAATGAAATTTCGAATCAAAGCGAAATAGTATCTCTGGAACCTCATTTTTCCGAATTCGCCACCAGCCCTGGGCTACTTTCGTGTTTCGCCTATTCTGCCATTTCCAGACAAAAGGTTCTCATTTTTCCTCCAAACAGACCCAATAAAGTGTCACAAATCCTGTCATTCTGACACAAAAGTCCCGGTAATGCCCATTGGCACGTGAGTTGACTCATGGGGATTGTGTCAATCACGTAATCAATAACTAGAAAAATATAATATCATGGGAAAAATCATAGGCATTGACTTGGGTACTACCAACTCCTGCGTTGCTGTTATGGAAGGTAACGAACCGGTGGTGATCCAAAACTCAGAAGGAAGAAGGACCACGCCATCCATCGTGGCTTTTCTTGACAATGGAAATGGAGAACGAAAAGTAGGTGACCCAGCCAAGCGTCAGGCTATCACCAACCCATCCAACACCATTTCCTCCGTGAAAAGATTTATGGGCAAAAAATTCTCCGAAGTCTCTGAAGAGAAAAAACATGCCTCTTACAAAGTTGAACCCGGACCAAACGATACGGTTGCGATCAAAATCGGCGACAGGTCCTATACTCCGCAGGAGATTTCGGCAATGATCCTTCAGAAAATGAAGAGCACTGCAGAGGATTTCTTGGGACAAACCGTCACTGAAGCCGTCATCACCGTGCCCGCCTATTTCAACGATGCGGAGCGTCAGGCGACCAAAGAGGCTGGACAGATTGCAGGTTTGGATGTGAAAAGGATCATCAACGAACCTACAGCCGCTGCCCTCGCCTACGGCATGGATAAGAAAAACAAGGACATGAAGATCGCTGTATATGACCTTGGTGGCGGTACTTTCGATATTTCCATCCTCGAATTGGGTGACGGGGTATTTGAAGTGAAATCCACCAACGGTGACGTGCACTTGGGCGGAGACGACTTTGACCAAGTGATCATCAACTGGCTGGCACAAGAGTTCCAGACCGAAGAGCAAATGGACTTGAGAAAAGACCCAATGGCACTTCAAAGACTGAAAGAGGCAGCTGAAAAAGCAAAAATCGAATTGTCAAGCTCTGCCTCTACAGAAATCAACCTTCCTTACATTACAGCGACCCAAACAGGGCCAAAGCACTTGGTGAGAACCTTGAGCAGGGCGAAATTTGAGCAGTTGGCCGAATCGCTTATCAGAAGATCAATGGAGCCCTGCAAAAAGGCACTCTCTGATGCTGGTATGACAGCAGCAGACATCGATGAGGTAATCTTGGTCGGTGGTTCCACAAGGATTCCAAGGATTCAGGAGGAAGTTGAGAAATTCTTCGGAAAAAAACCTTCCAAGGGAGTCAACCCTGATGAGGTGGTGGCGATCGGCGCTGCAATCCAAGGTGGTGTCTTGACAGGTGAAGTGAAGGACGTGTTGTTGCTAGACGTAACTCCACTGTCCTTGGGGATCGAAACCATGGGTGGTGTTTTCACCAAACTGATCGAGGCCAACACGACCATTCCTTCCAGGAAATCCGAAGTGTTCTCCACGGCATCAGACAATCAGCCTGCGGTAGATATCCACGTATTGCAAGGCGAAAGGCCATTGGCAAAAGACAACCGTTCGATCGGTAGGTTCCAATTGAGCGATATTCCACCTGCACCAAGGGGCGTGCCACAAATCGAGGTCACATTCGACATTGACGCCAACGGTATCCTCAACGTATCTGCCAAAGACAAAGGCACTGGAAAGGAGCAAAAGATCAAGATCGAAGCTTCCTCCGGCTTGTCACAAGACGATATCGAGAGAATGAAGCGCGAAGCTGAAGCCAATGCAGCTTCCGACAAAGCCGAGAAAGAAAAAATCGAAAAGCTAAACCAAGCCGACAGCTTGATTTTCCAAACCGAAAAGCAACTCAAGGAATTTGGCGATAAGCTTTCCGATGGCAACAAGGCCAACATCAGCGCAGCTTTGGAATCGTTGAAAAACGCACATGCGTCCAAGGACATTGCAGGTATTGACGGAGCAATGGCCAACCTGAACAAAGCTTGGGAATCTGCTTCCCAGGAAATGTACAACGCCAGCCAAGGCGCAGGTGCAACAGGCGGTGCACAGTCAGGGCCTCAACAAGGCCCTAGCAATGCCGGCGACGGTGTATCCGATGTGGACTACGAAGAAGTCTCCGAGGACAAAAAGTAATCCTAAATAGGTTAAAAAATGCAACGGCATCTGTATGAAAGTACGGATGCCGTTGTTGTTTGAAAAGAAAATCTCACATTCAGTGTTTGAGACAAGATGCTGTTTGCAGCGGTATCTCAAATCTCATGTCTCGTTTCTCATTTCTAACCCATGCAACTGACCCCAGACAACAAACTCAAAAAGCTGATCATCGTAGGCGACCGTGTTTTGATCAAATTGAGGAAAGCCGACGAGAAAACCTCTTCAGGACTCTATCTCCCACCAGGTGTTCAGGAAAAGGAACGCGTACAACAAGGCTACATCATCAAAACCGGACCAGGCTATCCAATCCCAACCCCGGTCGAAGACGACGAACCCTGGAAAGACCGGGATGACAACATCAAGTACATCCCGCTTCAAGCCAAAGAGGGCGACCTTGCCATTTTCTTGCTGAATGGATCTTACGAAGTAATCTATGAAGGCGAAAAATACTACATCGTCCCCCAACAGTCGATCTTGATGCTGGAGCGGGAAGAGGCGCTTTGATTTGGGGATAGTGCCAAAAATCCCGCCAATCTGTCAAATGATGGATATTGGCGGGATTTTCTTTTTGTGACCAACGTCGAAGTTTGCAAATCTGCTCACAACTCGATCACAGTCTCCTTCCCGGCGATGATTTGGAACACTTTGAATGTCGGGGTGGTGTTTTCCCCCACAAAATACTCGATTACATAGGTGCCTGGCAGCAGGTTATCGATCACCTTGTTATTGACAAGGGGACCTTTCAACAACTCAGAACCCACGGGAATAAAGCCGCCCCTTACTTGAAAGGTGGCTTCAGTAGCGATTCGATACTCCAGGTACCTGAAGGATGAGATCAATTCCAGCCTCAGGCTACCATCGGTGGGATTCTCAGGAATCTCCGTACAGGAAGCAATGAATACAAAAAGGAGCAACAAAATCCGGTTGGTTTTCATGGAAGTAGAATAGTTGGTTTAGGAAGATGCTTCATTGATGGATTGACAATACAAAAGACGCAAATGCCGGGCGGCAAAACTTTGTGATTATCATCAGCGCCGAGAATTGTTGAAGAATGCAAAAAAGTATCCTCAAGCGAAACGTCAAAAAAAAAGACGCCATTTTGGCGTCCTTTACTTAAGGTTTCAAAGCCTTAATTATTCTTCCAAGGCTTCTTATTCTTAGCCTTTGGACCTGTCACCTTTTTTGACGTGTCCAAAGTGGTGTCTATTGGCGTTGTTGCGTCAGTTTGATTCCAAGGCTTTTGGTTTTTGAATTCCGGACCTTGAGCCTCTGATCTTTCTGACCGAACATCGGCAGTTACATTTTTAGCTTGTGATTTCCAAGGCTTGTAATTCTTAGCCGCTGGACCTTTCAACTCATTCCATTCCTGGGCATTTGCTGCGCCTATCCAAAGCAACATTGCCGTACCTATCATCCATAACTTTTTCATATTCAAAGTGATTTGGGTTTTTTCAGTTTCAGTATTATACACGCGAAACTAGAAAAAAGTTTATCCAAAAACAGACTTTTATTCTCCCAAACGATACTAAAATAAAATTTAATACTGATTATAAGTTTTTATTATGCAAAAAATGGATGATTTTGACCCCAATATTTGCCAAAAAATGATTGAAAAAAGAGAAATGAGTTTCTTTTTGAACCCGAAATTCAGCCACCTCGCCAAAAAATCAAAAAACCTGCTTTCCGTCGAAAGGAAGCAGGTTTCTCGAAAAATTTTTTTGAAATTCAGCCTAAAAAGAAAATACCGCAGCCAACAGGAATGAAGATAGGTTCTTCGAAGCGGCTAGCTGGTTGTTGAGAAAGAAATTCTCTTTCATATTGTCTGTCCTGATTTCAGGAATCAACATGAGGTTATCGCTCACTTTCCAATTGCCTGAGACAGTAAATGCAAACACGTTGCCATCTCCGTTGGAATCCAAGCCGATGGCTCCGTCGATACCGGTGTTGAATACTGAGAAATATTCACCCCTAGCCCCTAATTTGAGTTTCTCGGAAAGTGCCGCTTGCAGATAACCCGCAACTCCGTAGAAACCAGAATTGTCACTGGTCGCATCGATAATTGTAGACCCGTTATATACTTCGCCCGGTGCAATCGTATTGTAGGTTGCATTCAAACCGAGGTAGAGCGATTCGGTCAAGTCGTATCCCGTTGTCAAATCGACTTGGAATGTGGTTCCGGCAGATGTTGCACCGGTGTTGGCAGGAATATCGGTATCAAATTTTCCATCTTGGTCTCCATACAAAAAGTTCAAATAGGTGCTACCCTTGTCTCCTGTGTACCCCAATTGTGCTCCAAATGTATAGCTATCAAATTGGTTGAACTCAGTCATATCAGTAGGGTTCATGACTGCGGCCATGAAAGAAAATTTTTCACTCAAAGCAAAATCAGCCTTTAGGCCCGTGTGGGAGAATGGCCCATAGGAAAACATGTAGGATGTAGAATAATTGAAATTACCTACGGGCGAAATCACCTCATAGCCAAGGTAGGTATTGAAATTACCAAACGTCAGGGTGACTGCTTTCGAAACATTCCAATACACATACAATTGGTTGACTATCTGTGAGCTTCCCGCCATGCCCCCGGTATTCATCGGGGAACGAAAAACGGCATCCTCACCGCGAGGACCATAGACCAAGTCAGCGACTACGCCAACGTTTTTTCCTTCATAGGTGGTAATCAAATTGAACATCCCAAGTGCAATTCCGGGGAGATTACCAAAGGAAGTTGCTGGAGCTTGTGCAAATTCACCCTTTGTGGGGCCATTGAAGTTGCGTCTAAAATAGACATCTGCAGAACCGGCAAAGGTCAATTTTGACTCTTTCTCTTTTTCTTCACCCTCTTCCTGGGCGATCACTGGCATTGTAAATAGTAATAATAGACATATTATTAGCAGGTGAAAATTTTTCATTTTAGTTTTGATTATCGGTTAAACATGGTTTGACTGAAGAGAACCCTGACCCAATCGAAAGAGAGTCGCGTTTTTTTCCTTGGGCAGGGTTCTTGCTTTGTAAGTAGTTGTAGTTGTTGGTAGCTTGATTTTTTTATTCGTCAAATACGATGGTATAGCCCCTGATACCGTGCTCATGGGAATCCAAACCGGAGCGCTCGTGCGCCTCGGAAACCCTGATACCGACGGTAGCTTTTAGGATATAGAAAATCAGGAACGCAGCCCCAAATGCCACCGCGCCGCAAATGCCAACGCCTATCAATTGAGTCAAGAAGCTGTGTTCTGGATTGGTTGAAAAAATACCGACGGCCAATGTCCCCCAGATCCCGCAGGTAAGGTGAACAGAAACAGCGCCGACAACGTCATCCAGCTTGAATTTGTCAAGCATCACAGCGGAAATTACCACCAATATGCCGGCAATAAATCCAATCAGCAATGCCGCGGCTGGAGTGAATACATCCGCACCGGCAGTAATCCCGACGAGTCCCGCAAGGATACCATTGAGCAACATGCCCAAATCCAAACGTTTGAAAGCGAAATATGCCGCCAGGAATCCGCCAAGTCCTCCCGCTGTAGCGCCAAGGCTCGTAATCACCAAAACTGAGGATACCAAAGCAGGATTTGCTGACAGGACTGATCCGCCATTGAACCCAAACCAGCCAAACCATAGCAAAAATGTCCCAATCACTGCCAATGGAATACTTGCTCCAGGTTTTGAGACAGCCTTGCCATCGATATACTTTCCGATCCTTGGCCCGACGAGGATGACGCCAGCCAAAGCGCCCCATCCACCTACAGAATGGACCAGCGTAGAGCCTGCGAAATCATAAAAGCCCATGGCTTTCAACGCTCCACCCCCCCATTGCCAGCTTCCGATAAGGGGGTAAACCAAGCCTACAAAAAATACTGTGAATACCAAATAGGCCGACAATTTGACCCGTTCCGCGATAGCGCCGGAAACTATCGTCGCGCAAGTCGCTGCGAACATCGCCTGAAACAAAAAGTCTGTCCAGTAAGTGTACCCACCACTTGCATAGGCCGCAGAAACATCAGCATCCCCTGGACTGAACCAGAACATGCTCCATCCTGAAAGGTTGAACGCAAGCCATCCTGGACTCTCAAATCCGGGATACATCAGAAAAAAGCCAATCAGCGCATAGGTAACAATTCCTATTATAGGAGTCACCGTGTTTTTGAATAAGATATTCACGGTATTCTTGGCCTGACCGAAGCCAGTCTCAACTCCCGCAAAACCAAGGTGCATAATAAACACCATTGCGGTACACAGCATCATCCAGACATTGTTGGTCGTCAGGAGGTTTTGCGCAATCTCAGCCGTCACATCGACGACTCCGGGGTCCTCACTCACATGAGCTAGGGTTACATTGATCCACTTCATAGGTTTGAAATTTAGAAAAACACATTTTTATGAAATTTTATATAGGTTTGATCGATAGCTTGATGCTAATCTAAATACATTTTTATCAAAAATTAAAATCATCTATTGCCACCACACTTATCAAAAAGCCTGATTATTAAATTTTATGTATAATTTTTGCCAAAAAAATTTGATTTTTTTAATATATAATAAATTATCGTTTTCGTGTCAAAAACAAAGTTTTATTCTGAAAAACAGAAAAGCAAAACCTTCTCAATCGATTCCGCCAATTGGGAGTGGATTTTTGTGACGCAAACAAAAACGAATTTTAATCCAAAGTCGAACTCAGACTAAAAATCGGAAATTGAATATTTCTTATAGTAGGCTTCGGGAAAAAATACCAAAAAATTTTTATCAAAACGTTAAATTTTTTTTATGATTGGGTGTTTATGAAACCATAAAATCAGATTTTTACTACCACTTTAAATTTTATGATCTATTCAATAACCATTTTTCATTCAATTTGTGCCATAAGTGAATTTCTTGGTTCAAAATGACACTCAAGACATCTAATTCTTTACGATTTCGGCGAATTCCTTGGCAAAGTAGCTTAAAATCACGCTTGCACCTGCCCTTTTGATACTCAAAAGCGACTCCAGCATGGCTCTTTGGGGATCGAGCCATCCTTTTTCACCCGCTGCTTTGATCATTGCGTACTCTCCACTGACATTATAAGCTGCGATTGGGAGGTTGCTGTGATCCTTTAGCAGTCTAATCACATCCAAATACGCCAAGGCAGGCTTGACCATCAGGAAATCCGCACCTTCTAGGGTGTCCAACTCTGCCTCTATCAGCGCTTCCTTGTAGTTGGCGGGATCCATTTGGTAGGTTTTCTTATCACCCATCTTCGGGGCCGAGTCCAATGCATCCCGGAAAGGTCCATAAAATGCGGAGGCATATTTGGCCGTATAGGACATGATGGACACATCTTTGAATCCATTCCGGTCCAAAATCTGCCTGATGTGCCCGACCCTGCCGTCCATCATATCGGAAGGACCGAGGATATCCGCTCCCGCTTCGGCTTGGGCGAGTGCCATTTTACCCAAAATCTCCAATGTCTCGTCGTTGAGGATTTTTCCATTTTCGACGAGACCATCGTGTCCGTCGGAACTATAGGGATCCATCGCCACATCTGTCATCACCACCGCCTCCGGAAACCGAGCCTTTACCTCACGAATCGCTTCCAAGTAAAATGTATCCGGATTATAGCTCTCCGTGGCGAATTTGTCCTTTTTGCTGTCTGGATAGGCAGGAAAAATGTCAAAGGCCTTGATTCCGAGGTGGAGGCATTCCTCAATTTCCTTTAACATCAAGTCCAAAGAATTCCTATAAATCCCCGGCATGGAAGCGACTTCCGATCTTTGGCGGGAACCTTCGATCAAAAACAAGGGAAAAATAAAATCCTTGGTCGACAACCTGGTTTCCTCCACCATTTCGCGGATAACTTGGGATTTGCGGTTTCTTCTTGGTCTTCTGTTCATGGGAATTTGGATTTGACTTGGACAAAGGTACCACAACACCACTATACCCCAAAAAACCACCCCTGACAAAATTCACCTTGAAAGTCTCCTGCTGGCAGCGTCAAACTCTTCTTTAATTTTCTCCCAGTAAAAAGATCAAAAAAAACAGGCCCCGAATGAGGCCTGCTTTCAATTATTATAGACTAAACTTAACATTAGAAATTCACCTGCGCCTGTAAACGGAGCAGACTCCCTTTCTGGCGATTTTCAGGTTTAAGACTGTTTTCGAAAGTTCGATCTGAGATCGTGTACATAGCTGTGATTTCCAAAGCTTTGATAATCTGCCACTCTACACCAACCTCAAACTCGTTGACCCGATGCCGCATGGCATCCATCTCAAACTTCTTCCCGCCCTTGAAATAGTGGTACCTCATAAATGGTGTCATTACTTGTTCACCCCTGCGGTACATATAGGAAGCGAGGATATATCCCCCTTCTGTCGGCGCATCGACCACATCGTTTGTCGAAGGGTCAAATTCGGGACCACGACCCCAGTTATACTCGGCCTGGATACCAAACGGCTGCGGGTACAAGATGAAACTTGGCCCATAGCGGAAGTCATCGAATTCAGTCTGGTCAAAGTCAGTCTGTGGATTGCGTGTGATGACGTATTTTCCCGTGTAACCTTGGAATGAGGCTTCGATAAATTGGCCTGACGGCAATTCCCAAGGATAAGAAACCCTCGCCACCATATGAAGGTTCTTGTTCCTCTCCGGCAAATTTGCTGTTTGTCCATTGTACAAACCAAATCCAAACACACCATAATCTCCGGAACCCTTCAATCCCGAGGAGACCAAGCTGCTGAACCTCTTCCGGATTTCAGTAGGCGCATAGTATAGGAAGGCCCCGATATCACGCTCATTAAATACAGCCGAGTTCAGACCGTCAGCACGGTCAAGGGGAATCCTGTTTTGGGAGGATTGCAGGTTTTCAAAACCAAAAGGGACCTTTGATTGCCCAATCCTAATCCTGAACTCCTGCTTCTCATCGAGCCCAATGTCAAAGTATGCGTCACGTATTTGGGCGAAATTATTGCCCCCCGACGCAAAATCCGGCTGGATGTACATGTACACGCGCTCGTGGATTTGTCCAAAAAAGATCATCCGGATCCGACGGAAGAAGAATCCTCCCCCATCGCCGCCCCAGGAGCGGTCGCACTGCGCACATTGAAGGTTTGGGTTGGTCTCGAAAAGGCCATTGTACCGCAATTGGGCATAACCCCGCAATTGAATCGCCTCAAACCACTGCTTTTTGACAGGCACGGCTTCCTTGGAAACCTCTGTCACGGAATCTTGCAGGACGCCCCTTGCAAAAACGTCCCCCAAGGCCAAAGTCCATAGAACGATGGCTCCCGCGAAGAATATTCGCATAGGGAAAATAAGTTAAGAAATGAGAAATGTATTGTACAGCGGTGCAAAAGTGGCACCCTCATATGTCTTTATGATGACGCATATGTTATGTTTCTGTTAACACAAAAATGAAAACGAGTCCTTCTCCGCGATATTTAGGAATACTCAATCTCAAAATGAGAGCAATTTGCGGCAAAAAAAGTGATTTCAGTATGTTAAGCCAGTGTTAACAACATCTCCAATGTTAAAAAATACTTAAGAAATTGTTAACTGAAATGAAGTGAAAAATCGGAAAAAGATTTTGCTCAAAAACCGAGTTTTGCCAATACACTGACATCCATCTCAAAAAAGTCCTCGATGTAGGCTTCACAGGGTGGCAACTGTTCCTTGGTATGGGAAGAGAGGACGCCGACTACCTTCATCCCCGCGTTTTTGGCTGCCGTGACTCCTGAAAAGGAATCCTCAAACACGACGCAAAACTCGGGCTCCACTTGGAGCTTCGCGGCAGACTTGAGGTATACCTCGGGGTGTGGCTTGTGATGGCTGACATGTTCAGAGGCAAGGATTGATTGCATTTGGTGCATGATGCCCAAAGTCCCCGCGATCAACTCCAAATTCGCAAAAGGTGCCGATGTCGCCACTCCGGTGGGCAATCCTTGCTGCTTGAGCGATTGGAAAAACTGCATGAATCCTGCTATGGGATCGACCTTTTCCCGATAAATCTCCCGAAAAAGACTTTCCTTCTCATCTTCAAGCTCGAGCAGTTCCTGCCCTTCGATCTTTCTGCCCAAGAAATGGCTTAAGATGTAGGAATTGCTCTTCCCGTACATATGCAGCGCAAATTCCGCCTCCGTCGGAAACAGCTCACGCTTGGCAAAAAACTCCTTGAAGGCAATCGAATGGTACGGATTGGTATGGCAAATCACCCCATCCATATCGAAAATCACGGCTTTGTTCATGAGGACAATGGTTTGAAATCGCTCGCAAAAATAGAAATAAAAATACCTCCCGGCTATGTTGTGCCAGGAGGGTCATTGAATGATTCAGAAGTAATTGATCGAGTTCACTTTTTCCCTTCAAACTCCCTGACCACCTTCTCGATGATATCGCAGCATTCGTGGAGTTGCTCCTCGGTCATCACCAAGGGCGGGGCGAATCGGATGATATTGCCGTGGGTTGGTTTGGCCAAGAGGCCGTTTTCGGCAAGGCCCATACACATATCCCATGCGGTGCTGCTGTCAGGTGAGTCATTGACCACGACGGCGTTGAGGAGTCCCTTGCCACGCACCAGCTTGAGGATGCTGTATTTGTCCACTAATACCTGCATGCGCTGACGGAAGATTTTGCCGAGCTTGCGGGCGTTTTGGGCGAGTTTTTCATCCCTTACCACTTCGAGTGCCGTCATGGCGACTTTGGCACCGAGCGGGTTGCCTCCAAAGGTGGACCCATGCGTACCGGGCTTGATGACTTCCATGATGTGGTTGTCTGCCAAGACGGCTGACACGGGATAGAAGCCGCCGGAGATGGCTTTGCCAAGGATCAATATGTCCGGTTTGGTGTAGGTACTTTGGCGTTCGCAGTGTCCCGAGCAAGTACAGTTGCCGCATACCGCCAAAAGAGACCCGGTCCTGGCGATGCCGGTTTGGATCTCATCGGCAATGAAAAGGACGTTTTTGAAGCGACATGCCTCGGCCACCCGACGCAAGTAGTCTTCTGCAGGGGTGTATACTCCTGCTTCGCCCTGAATCGGCTCTACGAGAAAAGCGACTACATTTTCATCTTCCAACGCTGCCTGCAGTGCTTCGACGTTATCATATGGTATGCGTACAAATCCCTGCATGTAGGGACCGAAATTTTTGCGTGCGTTGGTATCGGAAGAAAAGGAAATGATCGTCGACGTCCTGCCATGAAAGTTTTGCTCGGCCACGATGATTTTGGCTTGGCCCTCGGATACGCCTTTCTTTTCATAGCCCCATTTACGGGCTATTTTGATGGCGGTCTCCACGCCTTCTGCGCCGGTATTCATGGGGAGCACCTTGTCAAAGCCAAAGTACTCCGTGATGTATTTTTCAAATGGGCCCAAGACGTCGTTATAAAAAGCCCTCGAAGTCAGCGTCAGCGTTCCTGCCTGCTCGATGAGCGCATCCTTGATGCGGGGATGGCAGTGTCCTTGGTTGACGGCTGAGTAGGCGGATAGAAAATCGAAGTAGCGCTTGCCCTCGACATCCCACAGGTATACCCCTTCCCCACGGCTAAGCACCACAGGAAGTGGATGGTAGTTGTGCGCGCCATATTTGTCCTCCAAGGCTATGGCCTGTTTGCTAGAATTGATAGTTTCCATCATAAATTTGGTATTTTTGGGTCCGTTATCGAGCGCCACCGACCTCGCATTTTCGCAGGCAAATATAGTGAATGCCCGATTGAGTCTCATTATGCATCCTAAAAAGAAGCCCGAAAAGCCACAAACCCTCCTCCCGGGGGACTACTATTTCAACGAAAAAGGATTGATGGTTTTTACCGAAAAGTACCATCTCAGGCGGGGATATTGCTGCGGCAGCGGCTGCAGGCATTGTCCCTATCGGGAAAAATAACAGGGGCGTCTTTTTTTATCGCTTTCTTGTCTTTGGCTAAACAAAAAAACCCGAAAGGACTTCTTGTCTACATTTCACTAGGCAATCCTGAAACGGAATCGTATGAAATGCAGGAATTTGCCAAATTTTTTCAGAGGCGCTTGTTGGTAATTCCCACAAAACTCCGATATTTGCAAACTCAATTCAAAAATCGTCTTTCAAAACACGCTCATATATCATGGCAAAAGTTTGTGACATCACCGGTAAAACGCCAAGAACGGGTAACAACGTATCTCACGCAAACAACAAGACCAAGCGTAAGTTTTATCCAAACTTGCACAAGAAGAGATTCTACATCCCTGAAGAGGATGCTTGGATCACTTTGAAGGTTTGTACTTCAGCTTTGAAAACCATCAACAAAAAAGGCATCAGCGCTGTGTTGAAGGAAGCCCAGGCCAAGGGAATGTTTGTCGTAGAATAATCACAAGAAGTTTACCATTTAAATTTATACTATAATGGCTAAGAAAGGTAACAGAGTTCAAGTGATCATGGAATGCACCGAGCACAAAGCTTCAGGTCTTCCTGGAACTTCCAGATACATCACTACCAAAAACCGTAAAAACACCACTACAAGGTTGGAATTGAAGAAATTCAATCCGATCATGAAGAAAGTGACGGTTCACAAAGAAATCAAGTAATATTCTACGGTACGGCATCCGTACATAAACCCTTCCAAAAATGGCAAAGAAAGTTGTTGCGACCCTGAAAAAAGAAGGTGGTGTCACATACGCCAAAGTGATCAAGGCTGTAAAGTCTGAAAAAACCGGTGCTTACACCTTCAGAGAAGAAATGGTTCCTACCGCAATGGTTCAGGAAACATTGAAAAAATAATAACCCAAAGCCAATGGCTGCGGTCAAGAGTCCCTTCAGACGAAGTCTTTGAAGGGGCTTTTTTGTTATATTGGACTTTTAAACCAACCTTGAAAAACATGGGAATTTTCGGTTTCTTTTCTAAAGACAAAAAAGAAAGCCTAGATCAAGGCCTTCAGAAAACCTCTGAGAATATTTTTTCGAAACTCAGCAAAGCAGTCATCGGCAAATCCAAGGTGGATGAGGAAGTCTTGGACGAATTGGAGGAAATTCTCATCACCGCCGATGTGGGCGTGGATACCACCATCAAGGTAATCCGTCGGATCGAAGAACGTGTTGCAAAGGACAAATACCTCAATGCCGCCGAGCTGGACGTGATTTTGAGAGAAGAAATCGCCTACTTGTTGGAAGAAAATAGAAGTGCCGATACATCTGATTTTGACCTACCTGCAGATAAAAAACCCTACGTCATCATGGTAGTCGGTGTCAATGGGGTGGGAAAAACCACCACCATCGGTAAGTTGGCGCACCAATTCAAGCTCGCCGGTAAATCTGTCGTCCTAGGTGCGGCCGATACTTTCAGGGCCGCAGCCGTGGATCAGTTGATCCTTTGGGGACAGCGTGTCGGCGTACCCGTGGTCTCCCACGGCATGAATACAGACCCGGCTTCGGTTGCCTTTGATGCGGTCAAACAAGGGGTTGACAGCAAGGCTGATGTCGTGATCGTGGATACAGCGGGCAGACTACACACAAAGGTCAACTTGATGAACGAGTTAACCAAGATCAAAAAGGTGATGCAGAAGTTCATCCCCGATGCCCCACACGAGATCTTACTTGTGCTTGATGGTTCTACGGGCCAAAATGCCTTCATCCAAGCTAAGGAATTCACACGTGCCACCGAAGTCAGCGCACTTGCCATCACCAAACTCGACGGTACGGCCAAGGGTGGCGTAGTCATCGGCATTTCCGATCAATTCAAAATCCCCGTCAAGTATATTGGTGTAGGTGAAAAAATGACCGACCTGCAGCTCTTTAACCGGAAAGAGTTTGTGGATTCTTTGTTTAAGAAAAAAGGTTGAAATGGAAATGTCTTGTCTTGATGTATAAAAAATCCCCTTTATGGGGATTTTTTATTTCTATCATATTGATTTCTATAAACCTGGATCAACTACCTCCTCCCCGGAATCACTCCCGAGAGCGTCAGTCCGATCGCATTGGCAGCATAGCTGTTTCTGAACTCGTCCGTGTAGGTCATCACGGTGTAGGAAAGACCAATCGACTTATAGGCAAACTCAAATATCGGCCCGCTTGCAGTCTGAAACCCGAAATTGTCTCCAAGTCCACCTGCATTGAACTTGATGTTGCTGTGGATGACCAATCCCGCCCCAATGCGGAACTTGTCTGCAATGACATAATTCCCTGTGAAATGGAAAGGAATCCTCGTAAGGCGAATATGGGCATTGTCGGCAGCGGTAGTGACATATTTGATGCCGACCGTACTTCTAAAACGCAATTGGTCCATGCCGGGAAGTGCAAACTCACCCCCAACACCTACCGAAATGCCCTGTCCGGCGTTGACGTTTTGGTCGTTTCCATTGGTGAAATTGATCGTGGCCACCGCATCGCCGCCCAATTCCAAAGCACCCGTGATCAACAGACGAACGGGTGTATTTTTCTCTTGGGCAAATGCCAAATTGGTAACCAGGAAAAAAAGAAGTGCAGCAAGTAGTTTTTGGGAGTTCATAGGGGAAATATAAAACCGATAATAAATAATGAATTAGGGGAAATAACTAGGATAAATATGACTTTTCGGCAGAAAAATTAACTTTTTTGGCTCAAATCCTGCAATCCTAAAAATTGTTTATTTCGGGGAGCTGCTTTAGAAATCGAAAGTCTCTGAAAACCAGATTTCTGCAAAAAAAAAGCAATTCGCACGGCTGCATGTCCTTCTTTTCCCTTATCCCAAAAAACCCCTGACTGCTTCAATCACCGCCGCAGGCTGTTCGGCATGTAGCCAATGCCCAGCGTTCGGGATAAAGATCGTTTGGCTATTGGGAAAAAGACGCAAAATGGATTCTTGGTCTTCCGGCCGGATATAGTCCGAGTTTGCACCACCCATAAAAAGGGTTGGTTTGGGAAACGCATGCCCAGCATCGATCTCCTGCCCTACAATTTCGATTTTCTCGGTGATAACATCGAGATTAATCTTCCATTCAAAACCTCCGGCATCATTTCGTCCGAGGCTTTTGAGCAGAAATTGCCTGATGCCCACGCTGCGGATGTATTGCGCAAGGATGTCATCGGCTTCTTTGCGTGACTTGATGGCATTGACCGGGATGGCATTGAGCCCCTCCAAAATCACCTGATGGTGCAGGGGGTAATACCGGGGAGCAATATCGGCGACGATCAGTTTTTCGACCCTCTCTGGATGGGACAAAGCAAAATGCATCACCGTCTTTCCCCCCATCGAATGCCCCATCAGATGTGCTTGTGCGATCCCCTCATCGTTCATCAATTGGAGCAGGTCCTCCGCCATCAGATCATAATTCCAATCGGCGCTGTGCGGAGAATCGCCATGGTTGCGTTGGTCGACCAGGTAGAGGGTATAGTCCTTCTCCAGCTCTTTGGCAATGCTGTACCAGTTATCCGCCGAACCGAACAAGCCGTGGAGGATAATAAGCGGCTTACCGGTGCCGGATTTACGAAAATTGAGTTTCATGCCTACTTCTGTTAATAGTTAGGGCTTCCTTTTTCCGGAGAAAGTCCCTTCCGCAATTGAACCCAACTTTACCTTTCCTTTCATGGTATCGGCGGCCACTGTACCGTCGTATTCGATCAGGTTTCCTTGGATATCGAATTCCATATGAATCACGTCTCCCTTGAGCGTGCCCTTGACGGGTGTTTCTCCCAACTGCCCGGAATAGGTGCCAGTGATGATGCCTTTTTCATCCTGCTTCAACACAAAAGTCGGAGAACCACTTCCCATGTCCGTTTGGACTTCCATCTGCCAGGTTCCGGTGACATTTTCGGCGATTTTGACATTAGCAGAAATCAACAAGGCCAAAATGGGAAGCAGGAAAAAGAGAAAGTATCTTTTCATATGTTTTTGAAATTAGGTTGGATCAAATATAAACAAAGCTGCGTGCAAATCATTTCCTGTTGCCGACCCAAACACCGACGATGACGGCCACGATCCCGATATAATGTCCCGCCAACAGCACTTCCCCATCCAACAGCCCCCACATGATCGCCACGATCGGAATCAAATAAGTAACGGAGCTGGCAAATACCGGTGTCGCCACTTTAACCATGATATTGAAAAGTATCAAAGCAAGGGCTGTTCCCATCACGCCCAGCAACGCGACATATCCTGCAGCCTGGTAGGCGCCTTCGACATGCAGCAGCTTAAATGAAAACTGTGTGAATGCAAACAAATAGATCAACGCCATCGGCAAAACCATCAGCAGCGAAATCGCCGTGATCGCGACGGGTTTGAGCTCCACAAAGCGGTACTTGATGATATTGAGGTTGAATCCATAGCATATACAAGCCAAGATCACAAAAAATGCATAGGAGTTGATATCCGAAAAATCACCAAAAGCCTTTCCCTCTTTTACCATCAACAACAAGACAACGCCCACAAAAGCGATTCCCAAACCAATGCCATTCCTTTTTGTGATTTTTGAATGGAAAAACAGGGCTCCGATGATGACCACAAAAAGCGGCGTCATGGCGTTGAAAACCCCGGTCAGCGAGCTGCTGAGTTGGGTTTGCGCCTTGGCAAAAAGAAAGGCAGGAATGAAACTTCCCATTAGCCCAACGGTAATGAGGTTTTTTACTTGCCTGCTGTTCAGTCCTTTCAGCCTTGGCAGCGACAACGGTAACAGAACCATACCTGCGGCAACAATCCTGAACGCTCCTACTTCTCCGGGAGAAAATACCTCAAGCCCTCTCTTGATCAAGATGAACGAACTCCCCCAAATCAAGGCTAGGATTATCAGAAAGCCCCAAGCCTTAAGGGCGCCTTCTGCTTGGATGTCTTTGGTCATGGAGTCAGGGCAAAGAAAGAAGCGATGTGAATTGGGTGGTTGGGGTAAAATTCAGCACAAAATAAATCAAAATGTATAATCAGCATACACCTCACCGACCTCTTCCAAAACGGCTGAAACCTCAGCATACGATTCCGCTGTGACCATTTGAGTACGGTAGTTTTTGAAGTTGGGCATATTCCTGAAGTAATTGGTATAGTGCCTTCTCATCTCGAGAATGCCTTGTTTTTCGCCTTTCCACTTGACGGAAAAATCAAGGTGCTTTTTGGCAACTTTGATCCTTTCTTCCAAGTCGGGGCCAAGTAGTTTTTCCCCCGTTTCGAAATAATGTTTGATCTCGTTGAATATCCATGGGTGGCCGATGCTGGCACGACCGATCATCATGCCGTCCACGGGATATTTTTCCCGATATTCCTTCGCCTTTTCTGGCGTATCGATATCACCGTTACCGAAAACAGGGATTTTCAGCCTTGGATTCTCCTTCACCTTGATTAGGTAAGACCAATCCGCCTCACCCTTGTACATCTGCTGACGCGTACGCGCATGGATGCTGATCGCTTGGATGCCGACGTCCTGCAGCCTTTCTGCCACCTCGACGATCCGGATGGTGTCATGCGACCAACCCAGACGGGTCTTGACAGTGACGGGAATATTGACTCGCTTCACAATCTCAGCGGTCATGGATACCATTTTGTCTATATCCAAAAGAATACCGGCTCCAGCGCCTTTGCAGGCCACTTTGTGGACCGGGCAGCCATAGTTGATGTCCAAAATATCCGGTCCGGCAGCCTCCGCGATCGCAGCGGCTTCACGCATGGACTCGATTTCTGCACCGAAAATTTGGATGCCGATCGGCCGTTCGTACTCGAAGATATCGAGCTTCTGTACGGATTTCGCGGCATCACGAATCAAGCCCTCAGAGCTGATAAACTCGGTGAACATCAAATCAGCCCCGTTTTCCTTGCAAACGGCTCGGAACGGCGGATCACTTACATCCTCCATCGGTGCCAATAGCAAGGGGAATTCCCCCAAATCCAAGTTTCCTATCTTTGCCACACTTCCTATTTTGAATTTTCCTGTAAATTTACCGCAATTATGGAGATTTATAAAACCCAAAGCCCTATCGCAAACAAAAGCAATTGGCTTTTATCCCTGTTTGTGATAGTGTTGGTCACGATTGGAACACTTTTGTTGCTCCAAGGAATCGCGGTACTTCTCATCCCACCACTCTTCGCAATCCCCTTGGATGAACTTCCCGCACTCTTGACATTAAAGTCCACTTCTCCCCATGCACGAATGGCATTTTTGTTTATCCAAGGTTTTGGTGGAGGATTGGGCTTCTTGGCAGCGGCCTACATCATCGCCAAATGGATTGACAAAGCGGACATGGACCGTCAACAACAACTGGACCGGTTTAAGTTCATGGGAATAGCCATAACGGTAGTCATCATGCTCGGTGCCGTACTCTTCAATGCGCTGCTGATTGACTGGAACGCCCATGTGAAATTCCCAGAGTTCCTGTCGGCGTTCGAGAAATTTGCGCGTGAGAGTGAGGATGAACTGATGGCGATGACGAAGTTCCTGACGGATTTCCAGAATACGGGGGAATTCCTCATGGGACTGTTGGTCATCGGAATCCTAGCGGGAATAGGCGAAGAGGTATTGTTCAGGGGCGTACTCCAACCCAAGCTCCAATCTTACACGGGCAATCCTCATCTCGGAATCTGGTTGTCAGCCTTCATTTTCTCTGCGATCCACCTACAGTTTTATGGTTTTTTGCCTCGGATGTTTTTGGGTGCGGTATTCGGCTACTTGTATCACTACTCAGGGAGTCTTGGATACCCAATCGTCGCCCATATTCTCAACAACTCCTTCACGGTGGTGATGATTTACCTGAACAGCCTCGGGAAAGTCGAATTCAACATTGAGGAAACCGATCAGGTTTCGCTCCCTTTGGCATTACTTGGGATTGGTGGAATGATCATTGGTTTTAGGTTTTTCAAGGAAAAAATGACAATCCGACCAATAGATGGATAATTGGCAGCCTGTTTTCAAAGATAGTTCCCCTGTGAGGGTGGAAATCGTGAAGGCGATCTTGGAAGAAAAAGACATTCCAGCAGTTGTGCTAAACAAACAAGAATCAGTTTACAAATTGCATGGGGCATATGAGGTATTAGTGCCAAAAAATGAATTTCTTAAGGCAATAAATATTGTAAAGAATGAGATCACCTTTTAGGATACGTGACCGGTTCAATATCAATAGCTACAGTAACCTTGCGCAAAGGGTGATCACGGCCATTATTGGTGCCGCCATTATCATTTCCGGGTCCATCATAAGTCCTTGGCTGTATTTTTTGATTTTCGGATTGATCCAGGCTTTTTCCCAAATGGAATTCTATAAGCTTTCGGGATTGGACGGCATGCTTCCGCTCAAAAGCTACGGGACATTTCTGGGGATAATCATTTTTACGATTTCATTTGCCACGGGTATGGGGCTTTTGGATGACGAATTCTATTTCCTGATCTTTCCATTAGCCTCCCTGGTGTTTTTCATCAAACTTTACCGGAAATCCGACAAGAAACCATTTACTGGAATTGCGTTCACCTTTTTGGGGATTTTCTATGTGGCGGTTCCTTTCGCGTTGTTGAATGTGGCGGCTTTTTCCGTGGATGGCTCATTCCACTATGAGGTGATTATTGGTTCCCTTTTCATTCTTTGGGCCTCGGATTCTGGAGCCTATTTTGCGGGGACGAAGTTTGGCAAGACCAAACTTTTCGAGCGGGTATCTCCCAAGAAATCATGGGAAGGATTTTTGGGCGGGGCAGCATCGGCATTGCTCGTGGCATATGTATTGTCGAAATATTTCAATTCCCTCCAAGAATGGCAATGGCTCTGCATCGCCGCTATCATCATCATCGCTGGGACATACGGTGACCTGATTGAGTCGCTTTTCAAGCGGAGTATCGAGATAAAAGATTCGGGAAAAACCCTCCCGGGACACGGGGGATTCATGGACCGATTTGACGGATTGTTACTTTCGGCGCCCTTTATCGCCGCCTTTTTGAAAATCTTCTAATGCAACCCAAGGCATATTAAAAATCTCCTTAATATTGTACCAAATTTCAAAGTCAACTAAACAAACCCAATATGGCTTACATTGAACCGGCTCCGATCAAGGATAAAGAGAATCCTTTGGAGTCTATGATGGAAAGATTCAATCTCGCAGCACAAAAACTTGGCCTGTCAGAAGAGGTTTACAACGTGCTAAAAAACCCCGCCAAACAGGTTATCGTCTCCCTTCCGATCACCATGGACAATGGGAAGATCAAGGTTTTTGAAGGAATCCGCGTAATACACTCCAATATCCTTGGCCCCGCAAAGGGCGGCATTCGGTTTGCACCGGACGTACATTTGGATGAGGTGAGGGCGTTGGCTGCATGGATGACTTGGAAATGTGCGGTGGTGGATATACCATATGGGGGCGGAAAAGGTGGCGTGCGCTGCAATCCGCGTGAAATGTCAGCGGGAGAAATCGAGCGATTGGTCAGGGCGTATACACTGGCGATGATAGATGTTTTCGGCCCAGACAAGGATATTCCTGCACCAGATATGGGCACGGGACCAAGAGAAATGGCTTGGTTGATGGACGAATACTCCAAAGCCCACGGTATGACCGTCAACGCGGTCGTGACCGGCAAGCCACTCGTATTGGGTGGATCCTTAGGAAGAACCGAAGCAACGGGACGGGGCGTAATGGTAACGGCCTTGGCAGCGATGCAAAAATTAAAAATCAACCCATTCCAAGCTACCTGTGCCGTGCAGGGTTTCGGCAACGTTGGTTCATGGGCTGCTCAACTGTTGGAGGAACGTGGCTTGAAAGTGGTCTCGATCTCTGATATTTCCGGCGCCTACTACAATTCAAATGGTATCAATATCCAAGAAGCCATCGCATACCGTGACGGTAACAAAGGCACCTTGGAAGGTTATCAAGGAGCGGAAAAACTAAGCAACCCGATGGAACTGTTGGAACTTGAGGTGGATGTACTCGTACCCGCTGCAGTTGAGGACGTTATCACCATCGGCAATGCCGATAAGATCAAAGCAAAATTGATCGTGGAGGGAGCCAACGGTCCAACTTCCGCCAAGGCGGACGCCATTTTGAATGAGAAAGGCATCATGGCCGTACCGGATATTTTGGCCAATGCCGGAGGCGTGACTGTTTCCTATTTCGAATGGGTTCAGAATCGCCTTGGCTATAAATGGACCGCCGAACGTGTCAACAGAAGATCCGATAGGATCATGAAAGATGCGTTTGACCATGTCTACCAAGCAGCAGTGAAATATGATGTGCCTATGCGTATCGCTGCCTACATCGTGGCGATCGACAAAGTGGCAAAAACCTACACCTTCAGGGGAGGGTTCTAAAAAAACGAAACTTTCTTATCTTTGGGGCGTGGAATCAGCTTTCACGCCCCTTTTAATTTAAAAACCATGAGTATCCACAAGGAAGGAAGAAAATTGTTGTTTTGGCTTTTGTTGGTATTGGTAGCCGTCAATGTCGCACTTGTCCAACTGCTGCCTGAAATGGAAACCCTTCAAAATGTAGCCTTATTGGTTTCTGTGATTATTTATTTGCTGATCCTCCAGTTTTTCAGGAATCCGTTTGTTGCACTGCCAAAAGAAGATAACCTTGTTTTTGCTCCTGCAGACGGAAAGGTTGTAGTAATCGAAGAAACCGAGGAAACCGAGTATCTCAAAGAAAAAAGAAAGCAGGTTTCGATTTTCATGTCACCTTTCAATGTCCACGTCAACCGTTCGCCGATCGCGGGGGTCGTTGAGTTTTTCAAGTATCATCCGGGCAAATACCTTGTCGCCTGGCACCCCAAGTCCAGTACCGAAAACGAACGTACCACCATGGTCGTCCGCCATCAAAATGGCACCAAACTCCTCGTCCGTCAAATCGCCGGAGCCCTAGCCCGCCGAATCAAATGGTATGTGAAGGAAGGTTCCCCGGTGCCACAGGGCGGAGAATTTGGCTTCATCAAGTTTGGTTCCCGAGTAGATATTTTCCTTCCTTTGGATGCAGAAGTGTTGGTAAGCCTCGATGAAAAGACCAAAGGAGGCAGGACACCGATCGCAAGGTTGAAAAGCTAGGACCTTCGCTTTCTGCTGTAAGCAAACCCCAACAACAGCGTACTGACAAAAAATATCAATGTGGTCCACTCGTAAGTGCGGGTGGACTTTTGCTTTTCCTGCATTTCAAGGTCCTTTTCAGCAAGGACTTTTTTCAATGTGGCTATCTCTCGTTCCTGCTTTTGGGAGATGAATTTGTAATCGTTCTTTTCGTAGGTAATTTCGGTTTTCTCGATATCCCGCAGCAGCTTCAATTCCTCCATGATAAGGTTGTCCTTGTCAATGATGCGCTCCATCCAACCATGGGTTTCGACCATGTCTTTCTTCGTTCGATTCCCAAAAATCCCCGTTTTCTTGGATTCCGAGACTTTCCACGCTTGGTGCAGCGACTCCCGTTCCTCAACCAGTTTTTTGAGTTTTTCTTGGGCAAATGATTCTGAAACTAAAAGAAAAGCTAAACAGACAAGCAGGATTATTCTCATGGGAAATTCAATTTTCCCTCGAATTAACAAATCCTGTGCCGATAGCTAGCGCCCGCGTGGCTTGGCTTTGACCTGTATCTTCTTCTTGAGTGTTCCCTTACGCCTCTTGGTATCGGTGTAAAAATTGTACATGTAATTAACTGCAAAAACGGTCAACGTCAAAGGCGTGAACAGACTTGGCATCATGGTCTTGACACCTATTAGGATGACCAAAGCCGCGATAATGCCGACTTTGAAGGTCGTATGACTTTCGGGATAGATGTTTTTGATCAAATAAAGACTAAGGATCTCCGCCCCTATCAATAGTAGGATCAGGTAGGTCAGCATTTCATGCATGCCAGTTTGGCTGGACCAGACTACCCAGGCAAGTCCTGCGGCTACCATAATCAGCGAAATCGCATGGATGGATGTATTCAGACGTTCTTTCATCAGTTATTTCAGGTTGGCACAAATAAGATAGAGAATCCTTTCCCAATTTCAAAAAATCGAAAGCCCTTCGGCCAAAAGCCTTAAATTGTTGTCGGATATGATTCGAATGTTTTATGGACCTGCAATACCCGCTTGAACTTTTGGGAACCTTCGTTTTTGCGATTTCCGGGGCTTTGGCTGTTAGGGACAAGGAACACGACGTATTTGGCGCGGGCTTCACGGGCTTCGTGACGGCAATAGGTGGCGGTACGCTAAGAGACTTGCTCTTGGATTCGCATCCTTTGGTTTGGATCGGGGATATCCATTTCCTCTATGCCATTCTTTTGGGCGTTTTGGCGGCATTTGTTTTTCCCAAAATCCTCTCCAGACTGCGCAAGACGATGTTTCTGTTTGACACCTTGGGGATTGCCTTTTTTACGGTCCTGGGTGTGGAAAAATCCCTGAGCCTCGGATTCAGACCGGAAATCGCCGCCATCATGGGCATGTTCTCCGCAGTGATGGGCGGGGTGATTCGGGATACCTTGGTCAATGAAATCCCCATTTTGTTCCGAAAGGAAATCTATGCATCCGCTTGCCTCGCCGGTGCAATTCTGTACCTCGTCCTCAATTACTTTGCCCTCCAAAGAGATATCAACTTACTAATCTCCATCTCGGTGATCATCAGTATCCGCTTGATAGCAGTAAGGTACAAATTGAGTCTGCCGAGGTTGGATTGAAGGCATTCTAATCAAAATTCACTAAATTCGTTTTCATGATTCCGAATACAACTACCAATATGAGCACCGTGATTACGTTAACAATAGATCCCGAAGTTGCCGAAAAAGCCAAAAAATATGCGGCTGAAAAAGGAAACTCCCTCTCGGAGTTGGTAGAAATCTACTTTAGGAGGCTTACTGAAAGCGAGAATCTTCCCAAATCTCTGTCTTCTTCCAAGGTAAAAAAACTCAGGGGGATACTTAAAGGAAGTCCCGATTTGGATTACAAATCAATCCTGGAATCCGAGATTATAAAGAAACATGGCGCTTAGGATTTTTCTTGATACAAATGTGGTACTGGATTTTCTGTTCGATAGAAAGCCCTCTTCTGAAGCTGCATCAAAAGTTATCGAACTCTCGGAATCTGGAAATTTGATACTCTTTTTATCAGCGATGAGCATAAATAATATCTACTACATCGCCAGAAGGACGGTAGGCCACGAGAAATCAATAGAGATAATCAAGTAAATCTTAGGAATGGTCGAAATCCTTGACCTAAATAAAGAAACAATCATCTTGGCATTGGCATCCGGATTTCGGGATTTCGAAGATGGATTACAGCATGCCTCTGCGTATTTGGCAAACGACATCAACATGATCCTGACTCAAAATGTCAAGGATTTTGGAAGGTCAAGTCTCCCAGTAATGACACCTGAGATTTTCCTGGCATCAAAATTCCAATAAACAGCCCCATAGTTTTGAGCCGTTTGCTACACTTCAGTCACCAAATCCGACACTTCAGTCAGGTTTGATTTTTTTGGATTGGAATCCAATTCAATTTTGGTTCAAATCATTGAGCCATGAGATTCCTTTTGACCCTCAGTTTCTTCTTTTTCGTCCAAGCGGTCAGCGGACAGACCGCGATCAAGGGTATTGTCAAAGACACCAAAGGCGAAAGCATCCCCGGAGTCAATATCTACATCAAGGGAACCTACGACGGCACCACCTCCGAATTGGACGGGAGCTACCTGCTCGAAACCACAGAGGCAGGCAAACAGGTCATCGTATTTCAATACATGGGTTTCAAGACGCAAGAGGAGGAAGTGGAATTGAATGGAGGGGAAATCCAGCTTTCCCCCACACTGCGGGAGACGATCAACGAGATGTCGGCGGTCACCATTACGGCAGGTGCCATGGAGGCTTCCGACGAAAAACGGGCCGTGGTGCTTCGCCCGCTTGATATTGTCACAGTGCCTTCCGCCATGGGTGATATCATCGGAGCCTTCCAAACATTGCCGGGTACATCCAATGTCGGCAACGACGGGCGTCTTTTTGTACGCGGAGGGGATGCGAGCGAGACTGCCATCTTCATCGACGGACTGATGGTCGGAAATGCCTTTGGGACGACCGCATCCAACGTGCCGACCCGTACGCGATTTAACCCCAACCTCTTCAAAGGCTCATTCTTCAGCACAGGCGGCTACTCGGCGGAATTTGGAAACGCCATGTCATCGGCATTGGCCTTGAACTCCGTCGATATTCCTGCACGCACACAAGGTGACTTGAGCCTGATGTCCGTGGGATTGGGATACTCCCAGACTTTGGTAGGAAAAAACAACAGCCTCACCGCCACGGCCAATTACTTTGACCTAAATCCCTACCAACACATCGTCAAACAAAATTTCGACTGGGAACGCGGACCTTTTGGAGTCGATGGGCAGGTTTCCCTGAGGCAAAAAATAGGCAAAAACGGTATGGCCAAGGGTTTCTTCCATACAGAATCCGGCGGTATGAAAGTCTGGCAAAAAGTGCCTGGACAGGAAGGAAGGGGTCAATTGGTGGACCTGCGCAACCATTACAGTTTTGGACAGGGCTCCTTCAAGCAGACGCTTGCAAACGACTGGTCGATGTATGGCGGGCTCGCATTTTCCCACAACGTGGAGGAATACAATGTGGCTCCTTTCGAAATCAGGAATACTAACCAAATCGTTCACGGAAAAGTCGCTGCGGTGAAGGGTTTTTCAGACAGGTTTTCCCTCAAGACAGGCACGGAGGTTTTTCAGTTTTCCTACAAGGAATCACTGAAATCCGAAAACCTTGAGCGTGAATACGGCGATGCACAGGTAAACGTTTTCTCCGAAGCTGACTACTACTTCAGCAACAGCCTCATCATGCGGGCAGGCTTGAGAGCGGCACACAGCAGCCTCACTGGGCAGTCATGGGTGGATCCGAGGTTTTCACTGGCCTACAAGTTCAAGCACGAAGGACAGGTTTCGGTTGCCGCGGGAAAATTCAGCCAGCCTGTCGTCGAAACGCTCAGAGTTGTCGCACCAGAAAGCAGCAACACCCGCGCATCCCATCTTTTACTCAACTATTTCCTGGACAAAAACGGCAGGACGATCCGGGCAGAGGCTTTTTACAAAGATTATGTCAATCTCCTCACCTACCAAGGCGAGCGATTCCTGTACCGGGACATACAGCAAAACGGAGAAGGATTTGCCAAAGGATTCGACCTGTTTTACCGGGATAGAAAGAGCTTCAAAAACACCGATTTCTGGGTTACCTACAGCTTTGTGGACAGCAAAAGGATCTTTGCCAACTTTACCCAAATGGTACAACCTGGCTTTGCGCCAAGACACAATGCCTCAGTGGTGGTCAAGCATTTTGTCCCAAAACTGAAATCCCAGCTTGGGGCTTCCTTTGCCTTCAATGATGGCTATGCCTACACCAATCCCAACTTACCTGGGGAAATGAACGCGAAAACACCATCCTTTCAGGACTTGAGTATCAGCTGGAGTTACCTGCCCAAGCCCAATCTCATCATTCACCTTGCCTGCTCCAACCTCATCGGTCGGGATAATATTTTCGGGTATCAGTTCAGTCCGATCCCTAACGAAAATGGTGTCTACGAAAGCCTTCCGATCAGGCAGACGGCACCTAGATTCATTTTCTTGGGCCTTTTTCTCACACTTTCAAAAGACAAAACAGCGAATAACTTAAACAACTTATAAATCACAAAACTCATGAAAAATTCAATCCTAACCATCGCTCTTCTCCTAGCTTCCATGGTATCAATAGTGGCTTCGAACGACGCTTATGTCCAAGCCATGCAGAAAGCACTTACAAACATGCGCTCTGCCGCAAGTGTCGAGGATCTGAAAAAATCCGCCAATGCTTTTGCCAGAATTGCCGAAATGAACACCTCGGAATGGCTGCCTGATTACTATGCCGCACTGACCTATGCCAACATGGGTTTCCGCTCCCAGGGGTCATTGGCCGAAAAGGACGAATTCTATGCGCAGGCCAAAAAACACATCCAAAAAGCAGATGCCATCTCCCCCAATAACTCTGAAATCGTGGCTGTACAAGGTTTCATTACCATGGGCGAGTTGGCGGCAGACCCACAGTCTCGGGGTCAACATCTTTCGGGAGAAGCCATGCAGCTTTTCGGGAAGGCCATTTCCCTCAATCGCCAAAACCCACGTGCGATTGTAATGATGGCGCAAATGGAATACGGCATGGCCCAGTTTTTTGGCCAAGGCCCCGAAAAAGCCTGCGGCCTACTAAACTCGAGCTTGGAGCTTTTCGCCAAAGAAGAAGCATCCAAGGTAGAAGGAAGCATCGAACCCAGGTGGGGAAAGAGTATGGCCGAGGAAATGAAACAGATGTGTAAATAACCAACTCGATTCCAAACCACAACTAACGATGATACGCGCAATCTATTTGAAAATGACCGTTCTGCTGGTGCTTTCGATGATTACCGCAACCTCCAATGCCCAGCAAAAGCCACCCGTAAACAGTGGAATGGCCATAGGATTTCAAATCAACCAGTTCCAGCAGGATTTTGGATTTGGAGTGCAGGTAAGCAGCCCTTCGTTTTGGAACAATGGTGCAGTGCTTCGCCTCAAAACCAACTTGGTGTTTCATGAACACCTCAGGCAAGGACAATACGAGTGGTCCGGCTACAAGAATATCGCCCTAGGTCTGGCTGGGTATGGGGGCTGGGTTACTGAAAACATCCGTATCTACGGAGAAGGGGGCCTGATGGGACTATTGCCTTCCGGGAATTTCTCGTCCGAATCATTTGTCTTGAGTGGTTATGGATCATTTGGCACAGAATTTTACGCTTCGCAAGGATTTCATTACTTTTTAGAAGTCGGCGTGGCGCCTACTCGGGCTCGGGCGGATTTGGTTCAAGGAAATCCATTCTTCCACAATGGATTCTTCACCACCATGGGATTGAGGTATAATTTATCTAGAAAGAAATCAGGGAAATAATATGATACACAGTGATCTAGGTTTGGTACACGTGATTGCGGCAATCGCCGCGCTTCTAACAGGCACCTGGGTACTCTTCCAAAAGAAGGGTACCCAAACCCACGTCAAGGTAGGTTATGCATATGTGTTGGCAATGTCTGTCATGCTTGCCACCGCTTTTGGCATTTACCACCTTTGGGGAAAATGGGGTATCTTTCATTACATGGCCGTGGTCAGTTCGGTCACCCTAGCGCTAGGCATGTGGCCCGTATTGCGGAAAAACAGAAAGCCCGAAAGCATCTACTATCACTTCAGCTGGATGTATTGGTCGGTAATGGGCCTGTATGCCGCTTTTGCAAGTGAAATGCTCACAAGAGTACCCGAGACGCCTTTCTTTGGAATGGTAGGCATAGCAACAGCAGCAATCATGGGCGTGGGGGGATTCATTTTCGGATTGAAAAAGAAAAAATGGAGAAATGAATTCTTAATATTGGTAAGATAAAATCCAAATCCGATGAAAAGATACACACCACTGTTCTTCTTACTCCTCATTCTTTTCATAATGAGTGGCTGCGCATCGCCTGAACCTATCGATCCTTGCCTCGAAGGAAAGACCTACGGGTTCCTCTGGGGAATACTACATGGCCTCATCGCTCCGATCGCATTGATTGTCAGCTTCTTTGACAGCGATACCGTGATGTTTGCACAAAACAATACCGGTGCTTGGTACGGACTGGGCTTCCTGATAGGTTCGGGAGGCTGGGGGATCCTCGCATCGAAATCCAAGAAGGACAATTGATCGTCGCGCAAAAAACGTAGCATCTCCATGAAGAAGAGCTTCTTCGGTTCGGCCACCATCTTCTATTCCCTGAGGCGGTTTATCGTGATGAATTTCAGCATTGCTACATGTCTGACATTGATTTCTTATCCAGAGGAAATGTTTTCTCTAGTTGGGATCAGAGAAATATGGCCTGATTGGGTATTTTCCTTTCTAATGTCCTCCAGCCTCAGTATGGGGGGCTTCAAGGTCGAAGAGTATTTTGACAAACGGATATCCTGGATCGAGCAGCCGGTAAAGCGACTCTTGTTCACAGCCACGACCTACATGCTCTATTCATTCATCGTGAGCTATGTGTTGGTCACGTTGTATGTATTGATCACTGTGGAAGCGGTTACGCTCCAAAACATCAGCTGGACGCGGATGCTGAACAACACGATTTCACCAACCATCATTGCGCTCATCATCATCACGATTTTCATCTCACGTTCTTGGCTGTTTGAGTGGCGAAATGCGGCAATCGAAGCCGAACAGCTCAAATCCGAAAAATTGGCCAGCCAAAACCAATTCCTAAAGGACCAGCTCAATCCACATTTCCTGTTCAACTCCCTTAACGTCCTTTCGAATTTGGTCTATGAAAGCGCGGATCGCTCCGCAGAATTTATCCAGCAGCTCTCCAAAATCTATCGGTATGTATTGGATGTGCAGCAGGAGCAGTTGGTCAGCTTGAAAAGGGAACTCGATTTTGCGGAATATTACCTGAGCCTCCAGAAAATCCGTTTCGAAATCAGTCTTGAATACTTTATTGATGTGCAGCCAAACCAAGATCTGTACCTGCCACCACTTTCCCTCCAACTCCTGTTGGAAAATGCCATTAAACACAACATTGCCAGCCGCGAAAAACCGCTGAAAATCATGATCCAACAGGAAAATGAAAGTTTGATTGTGCGCAATGTCCTACAGCCAAAGATCTCCCAAGAACACTCTGAAAAAGGAATTGGACTCGATAACATCATCAAAAGATATGCACTCCTCAGTGATAAATCCCCAACCATCCGAAAAACCGAATCTGAGTATATCGTGACGTTACCCCTGCTAAAACTGAATGGAAATCCTGATCATTGAAGACGAAAGCCCTGCAGCCAAAAGACTGACCCAGTTGGTATCGGAATTGATGCCAAACTCCCGGATTCATGGGAATTTGGACAGTATAACATCAGCAGTGGCTTGGTTCCAAAAAAATCCCGCCCCAGACCTGATTTTCTGTGATATCCAATTGGCTGACGGGCATAGTTTTGAGATTTTCAACAGAGTCCATGTCACGAGTCCGATCATCTTTACGACGGCCTACGACCAATTTGCGATCAAGGCCTTCAAACTCAACTCCGTCGACTACCTCCTGAAGCCATTGGATCCAAAGGAACTCGCCGCGGCTATCCGAAAGTTTGAACAGCAACGTATCCAGCCTACACTTCCAGTGGAGCAATTGCGCGAATTGCTCCAGCCAAAATCGGCATCATTCAAATCAAGGTTTCTGGTAAAGTTTGGCGAAAAAATACAGAGCATTCAAGTAGCAGATGTTGCGTTTTTCTTCAGCGAAGAACGGGTCACTTTTCTGCAAACAAATGACGGAAAGCGCTACATTCTTGATTTTACGCTCGACCAGCTGCAAGAATCGCTCGATCCGAAAAGCTTTTTCCGCCTCAATCGAAAGTACATCGCGTCATTTGATGCGATTGCCGAAATCCATACCTATTCCAATAGCCGGTTGAAAATAAAATTGCATCATTGTAGCGACAACGACATTTTGGTAAGCCGGGAAAAGGTCGCTGAATTGAAAGAGTGGCTGGATGGGTGAGGATAGGTCCTGGTTCAGGATCGATTCACAGACTTTAATGATCCCCCTCTGAGTAGTAAAATTATCGAAATTCTATCCTTCAAATGATGATCTGCCAATGGGGATAACAAAGTGAACATGTTGTCAACGCGATTTCTGTCGATTGACGTTTTTTGATCAGCTGGCTTCCCCTAACTTGCAGCATGCAAAAAGGAACACTTTTTTTGATCCCTACGGTATTGGCCGATGACACGGCGCACTTGGTCATCAGCCCACAAATCAAAGGAACCATCCCACACCTCGAATTTTTCCTAGTCGAAAACATCAGGACTGCCAGGCGATTCATCTCCAGTCTGCGCCTTGGCGTCAATATCGACGGGCTTCAGTTTGACGTTTTGGACAAGTCGACCTCGACAAAGGAGATCGAATCCCTGATGGAACCCCTGCTGATAGGAAAAGATATCGGCCTAATGTCGGAGGCAGGATGCCCCGGTATCGCCGATCCGGGCTCATTGGCCGTGGCTTATGCCCACAAAAAGGGAATCCGGGTTTGCCCGCTGTCAGGACCCAGCTCGATGTTTCTCGCATTGATGGGCTCAGGATTCAACGGCCAGTCCTTTGCGTTCCACGGCTATCTGCCGATACAGAAAAAGGATCGGATGCAGGCATTGAAAGCCTTGGAAGCTGAATCGAGGAAACTGAACCGCACGCAGATCTTTATGGAAACTCCCTTTCGCAATATGCAGCTGTTCGAGGATTGCATCGAATCGCTTCATCCTGACACACTCCTTTGCGTCGCAAAAAACCTTACCGCCTCCGACGAATCTATCCTAACAAAGCCTATATCGCTCTGGAAAAAAGAAAAGCCGGAACTTCACAAGGTTCCGGCTGTATTTGTGCTTTACGCAGGACAAGTCTAATCAAGGGCTTACCAATGTCCTGTAAGAATCATAAAGCAGCAATACATCCTGTACATAACTGACCGCGACGTTTCCTTTGGCATAGCCGCTTTTTACTACGGGGTCGTTGAAGTACTTTGGATCTGATTTCAATTTGAGAAAGCCCGCGACGGAGTCCCAAGACTGCGGATTGCTCCCATACTTGAGGGCAAGTCTCCAAGCATCTTCCACATGGCCGTGGCCCACGTTATAGGACGCCAATACAAACTTCAAGCGTTCTGTATTGTCGGGGACTCTTTGTCTCCAAAACTTGTCGAGGTATTTCAGAAAATTCACGCCACCAATCAGGCTTTGCATCGGGTCGTTGGGATTTTCCACACCAAATCGCTCGGTGGTGACTGGCATCAGTTGCAAAAGCCCCATGGCACCTTTGTCTGAAGTAGCTGTCGTGTCAAATCCGGATTCTTTGTACACCAAAGAAGCCAACAATCTCCAATCCCAACCTAAATTGTCTGCACCGGCCTTAATGATGTCATCGTAAGGGGAAATGCGATTTCCACCCAGTGAGGAATATTGGCTGTTGTTTCTAAAGTAATGATTGTTCGAATTTTGGAAATACTTGGCATATACCGTTCTGATATAGCCCGACTTCTCCTTTTTCGCAATCCAATCGTTGACTGCTTGTTCCAACTGCGGCGAATTGGTCCTGATGGCCCAAGCCACATCGGCTTTAGGGCTTATCTCCATGCCCACGTGCAACTCAGGGTTAAAGGAAGCATTCACGGTAGCCACCACTTTGTCGACCACGGTATACTCGATTTCTTCCTTCAGGACTTTATTGATAAAGGCATCTCCGTTGCCCTGTTCTTCCATAATAGCAAATTCCACACCCATGGCATTTTGTAACGAACAAAGCTGGGCTTCATAGATTGCTCCTTTTTGGATGTGAATTACTTTGCCATGCAGGTCAAAGGGGCTCTCGACGGGGGTCTTTCCTTTCTTCTGGACAATGACAGTGCCCATTGTGCCCAGCGGCTTCGTAAAGGAAGCAAACTGCTTTCTCTCCTCGCTTACTTCGAGGTTCATGGCAATGATATCTGCCTTCCCACGATTCAATAGCTGAAAAGCTTCCTGAATATCTGATTTGACAATCAAATGCAAGCGGACATTCAAAGTTGATGCAAGGTTTCTGAGCATTTCAAACTCATAGCCCATCCTCCTGCCTCGATAAATATAATAGCTCGTGGAAGAGTTGTCCACGATTGCCCTGATATAACCCCTTTTGGTGATTTCATCCAAATCCAGAAGCACCGGGCTTTCCCTAAGATCTACTTTTTCGGTTTTTTCAAATACTGTACACTGAATTCCAAAAACTGTGAAAATCAATAAAAAAATCAGAGTGATAACTGTATTCTTCATCCTCTTTGGTGTCACCTAAGCGACGTTGGTTCATGCAAATATCCAACATAGCAAAGAATATACCAAATTTATTTTGATTTGAAATACATTTTTTTGTATAAAAAAAGATTATTGTGTTTACAATAGACTGAAAATGATTGTTTTACATAGTGTTTACTCTAGCGATAATTTAAACTGTTCTGAGCCGTCTTGGTAGAATATTCTTCCGGACAATCTCATCAATTCTATCTCCATTTCACGGATACTAAACAGGGCTGTGATCAATCTATTTTCTGCCGTGAGCAAGTTGATTTGTGCATCCCTAAACTGCAAATAGTCCGATATACCCAGCCTAAAGCGATCCAATGCAATATCCACGTTATCCATTGCCACCTTGTAATTGACATACTCGATATCCAGGAGTTCAAGGTTTGTCAAATAATTGTTGTAGGCGCGTTGGATATCGGAAGTCATCTGGATTTCCAAATCCTGAACGGCATATTCTGCATTTATCCGATCGATCTTGGCGTTTTGGATTCGGCGATTGATCGTGAAGCCGGTAAACAGATTCACGCCGACGGTCGCTCCATAATTGAACCCTTGTCGTTGGTTTTGGATCAAAAACCCAGCGTCCGACTTAAATGTATTATCGACGAAGGAACCATTCAAATTGACAAAGGGCAGTCTTAATGCCTGGGTTTCTTTAAGTGCGAGAAACGCGGCATTTTCTTGTCTCTGTGCCAGAAGAAAGGCTTTGTTATTCATATACGCATTTTCCACCAAGTCCTCGAGCGACAATCTCCCCTCTACGACGATAGAATCTTGTACCGAGAAGTCTGTTTCGGGAGTCAAGGCCAAAAGTTCGTTGACGTTGATTTTGGCGTTTTTTATCACAAGATCCTGGTTGACCAAGCGAGAAAGATCGGCGTTGTAATCTACCTGTGCGGTCAGGTAATCACTTTTCCCGGCCCCACCGAGTTCGTAGCGTGCCTTCGCAATGTCCAATCTGGCCTGTGAAAGGTCAAGCGTGGTCTTCAACACATTGTAGCGCTGTAGCTCAAGGACCAGTCGAAAATAGGCAACCGATATCGCAGCAACAGTATTTTCCACCAAAACCTTTGCCTGCAAGTCATTGATTTCTGCCAATTTCCCGAGCCTTTTTACGGTGTATATGGTTTCAGGTCTAAACCCATAAAACCCTACAACCGAAAACGCTTGGTTATTCGATTTTGCGCCGTTGATCTGTCTTGGATTCTCTGGATCTGAAACAAAAGTCTGCTCTACGTCTTCCCGACCGAACGACCGCACCCAGGTAGCGTCAATTCTTGGCATAAAGAAACTTCCCACACCGATCTTAACGTCCCGTTCGGCCATGGCGACGTTATTGGCTGCAATTTTCAGCCCAAAGTTTCGCTCCAAACCTGTCAACACAGCCTTTTCAAGATCCATCAATTGCGGTTCCTGGGCGAAAACCGACATGGTTGTCCCCAAAAGGAACAGTATCAAAAACATTGCTTTTTTCATCAGACTCTTGCCAATCTTCCTTTCTTGGAGGTTAAATAAGAATAAATTGCTGGGATCACGAATAGCGTGAGGATCGTGGAGAAAGTCAAACCACCGATGACGGCAACGCCCATCGGCACGCGACTTTCCGCACCTGCCCCCAAGGCCAATGCAATCGGAAGGATACCTAGGATAGTTGACAAACTGGTCATCAAAATCGGCCTAAACCTAGCACCCGCGGCACCTATGATGGCTTCATCGACGCTCATGCCTTGGGCCTTGCGCTGATTGGCAAATTCCACGATGAGGATACCGTTTTTGGTAACCAAGCCTATCAACATGATGATACCGATTTGGCTGAAAATATTCAAGGTGAAATCAAATATCCACAGTGAAGCCAAGGCACCAAATAAGGCTAGCGGCACTGTAAACATGATCGTCAATGGGTCCATAAAGCTCTCAAATTGTGCAGAAAGTACCAGATATATCAAAATCAAGGCAAACATGAAAGCAAAAATTAAGCTGTTGGAGCTTTCCCTAAATTCCTTCGATAAACCCGCTACGTCAGTACTGAAGCTATCATCCAAGACCTCGTCAGCGATACGATCCATTTCATCTAGGCCGCTTCCGATCGTGTAACCTGGCGCCAAGCCGGCAGAGACAGTGGCACTCACGAAACGATTGTTACGATAGAGCTGCGGTGGCGTACTATTCTCGCGAATTGTCACCAAGTTGTCCAATTGAACCAGCTGCCCATTTTCTGCGCGCACATAAAGCATCCTGAGATTAATCGGCTCATTGCGATCTTCAAGCTGCATTTCACCGATTACCTGGTACTGCTTGCCATTCATGATAAAGTAGGCAAAGCGCTGACCAGAGTAAGACAACTGGAGCGTGCGTGCGATCTCCTGTACCGATACGCCAATGTTTCTAGCCTTTTCCCTGTCGATTTCGACTTCGATTTCAGGCTTGGTAAACTTCAGGTTGATATCAGAAAAGCTGAAAATCTGGCTTTGTCCGACTTTTTCCATAAATGGAGGAATCACCTCCTTCAACTTGTCCAAAGTCGGTGCCTGTATGACATACTGCACTGGAAGTCCGCCCCGACGATCCCCAATCGACTGCGGTTGGGTCACAAACGCACGTACCGCAGTGTACTTCCTGACCATTCCAGAGACTTCGTTAAAGATCTCCATTTGACTCCTCTCACGGGTAGACGCGTCGGTAAGGATAAGTCTTACGAAGCCCGAGTTGGCACTAGCTGTTCCAAAACCTGGGGATGTAACCGTAGTAAATGCTTCCACTTCATCCTTTGAGAATTTTGCAGACATGTCGGCGTAGATATCGTCAAGGACTTTGTCCATATAACCAAAAGTAGCCCCCTCAGGACCTGTGACGTTGATCCTCATTTCTCCACGGTCTTCGACAGGTGCCAGTTCCGTTGGAATCACAGTGACGAAATAATAGATCCCCAAACCCATCACCAAAATGATCGCAAATGCGGACCATCTCACCTTCATGAATTTCTCCAATGCGCCGTCATACAGGTTATTCAGCCAAACAAAGAAGGGCTCGGTGAAATTGTAAAACGCATTTTGCTTTTCACGACGCTTCAGCAGCTTGGCACTCAGCATCGGTGTCATCGTCAACGCCACAAATGAGGAAATAATCACCGCCCCAGCAACCACAATCCCAAACTCCCTGAAGAGTCTACCCGTCGTACCTGTAAGGAAAATCACAGGCATAAACACCGCAGCCAAGGCTACCGTTGTTGCGATAACAGCAAAAAAGATTTCCTCGGAACCTTTTTCAGCTGCCGTATCAGGATGCTCTCCTTTCTCTATCCTTGTGTAAATATTCTCAAGAACGACAATAGCATCGTCAACCACGAGGCCTATCGACAAAACGATACCCAAGAGTGTCAGAACGTTGATCGAAAATCCCATCAAATACATCACAAAGAACACCCCAATCAACGAAATCGGGATCGTAATTACAGGAATGAATGTGGTCCTCCAGTCTCTCAAAAAGAGGAAGATGATGGATACGACAAGTATAAATGCGATGATGATCGTCTCTTGCACCTCGGCAATGGAGTTGCGGATAAACTTGGTGGAATCAAAACCAATATCCGTGATGATGTCCGCAGGAAGATCCTTTCTGATGGCTTCCAAACGCTTGTAGAATTCATCCAAAATCTCGATGTGATTGGATCCAGGTAGCGGTACCAATACGACACCGACCATGGGAATCCCATCTCTTTTCAAAACGGTACGTTCGTTTTGGGCAGCCAATTCGGCGCGGCCAATATCCTGGAAGCGAACAATGTTGTTTTGATCTTCCTTGACGATCAGTGTGTTGAACTCCTGTGGCGTACTCAGTCGGCTTTTGGTTCGTACGGAAAGTTCTATCGCGGAACCTTCGATCCTACCGGAAGGCAGTTCCACGTTTTCGCTTTGCACCTTGCTCAACACATCAAGCGGCGTCACACCATAGGATGCCATCTTCAAGGGGTCCATCCGCAATCGGATAGAGTATCTTTTTTCTCCCCAAATCTGCACGGAGTTTACGCCTGGAATCGTCTGTAACCGTTCCTTGATCACATTGGTAGCAAAATCAGTCAGTTCCAACAGGTTCCTCCCATTGCTCTGCACGGTCATAAACACGATCGGCTGCGAGTCCGCATCGGCTTTGGAAACGACGGGAGGCTCTGTATCTGGCGGAAGGCTTCGCATAGCGCCCGATACCTTATCCCTGACGTCGTTGGCCGCAGCTTCCAAATCAGCGCCCACATCAAATTCTACAGTGATATTGCTCGTGCCATCGTTACTGACCGAGGTTAGCGACTTGATACCTGCAATTCCATTGATGGCTTCTTCCAGTGGTTCAGTGATCTGCGCCAAAATGACGTCAGCGTTGGCACCCACATAGGCAGTCCGCACATTGATGACTGGCGGATCAACCGAGGGAAATTCGCGCACGCCCAAAAAACTCACACCGATGATCCCAAAAAGGATAATCGTCAAGGACATCACGATTGCTAAAACCGGCCTTTGGATACTTATATTCGATAACCCAGACATAATCAATTGATTTTGGTGTAGTTGACAAGCATTCCTTGCCGCGCCTGCAATACTCCGGTGGTCAATACCAGATCACCTTCCTTCAATCCATCTACAATTTGGACCTCTCTTTCTGTCCTTGTTCCAATGGATACCTGTCTGTCTTCCACTTTATTTTCAGCGTTTACCACATACACCTTATAGCCGTTCAGTTCGGGAATAATGGCCTCCGCCGGCACAAAATAGGCATTCGCCAATGTGCCCAATACATATTTAATCCTCACAAACATCCCTGGCAGATACGCTCGGTTGCTGTTTGGACTTTGCGCACGAATTTTCAAAGTTCTTGTCCCTGCGTCGATGTTTGGCTCAAATGCATAGACGGTTCCCTCTACATTTTCTCCACCAGCATCATTTGTAAAATATATTTTAGAGCCAACCTTCACCTCAGACGCATAACGCTCCGGAATGGAGAATTCAATCTTAATCGGATCAATGTTAACAATGCTAGCTATAATATCGTTGGGGCCGATGACACTGCCTTCTGAAATCTGTCTTAATCCAAGCACTCCGTCAAATGGCGCCCTCACCACCGTCTTGTTCAACTGGACCTGTAACAACTTTATATCCGAGAGGTTGGTATTGAATTGGTTGAGGACGATGTCATACTCTTCTTGGGAAATGGCCTCTTTTTCCAATAGTTGCTTTTGCCTGTTTTCCTGGCTTTCAAATAGTTTCTTGGTGAATTCAAGTTTCTGCAACTGAGCCCTCAACTCGTCGTCATTGAGGTACAAAAGCGGCGTGCCTTTTTTCACAAATTGACCCTCTTGGAAGGAAACCTTGGTCACCAAGCCAGAAATCTCGGTCCTGAGGTTTACTGTTTCGTTGGGAATAATCGTTCCAGTCACGCTCAGGTTATTTTCGAATACTTTGGGTGCTACCTGCACGACGTTCACAGGAAGTGGCTGTGCCCCACCTCCTCCAGGTCCTCCCGCTGAGGGTCCTGCTGCAGGTCCGCTTGACGGACCGCTTCCAGTTATCTGACCCCAGCGAGGGTAGAGAAAAATAAAAGCCAAAACCAGGACGATGGCAACAGTTAATATTACTTTCGTTTGTTTTTTCATGCGAATAGGTAGAGAAAAGGATAATGCTGGTTTATTGGTTTTTGATAAATTCCAATGAGTATTGATTGAAAATCTCGGGGCGCTCAACGTTCACCACATGCCCACAGTCTTTGACCACTTTGAGTATCGAAAGTTTATGCTCGCGGACGATTTTTTTGACTGGTTCCAAAAACATGATGTCCTGCTCCCCCATGATATACAGTGTCGGAACAGGAATGTCTTTCTCCTTGAAGTATTTCAACAGCGGATTGATGTCCTTGGTCAGTTTAAACCATTTCAAAAACTCCTTTTGGCAAAGCCTTTTGGCCTCCCGGACAAAAAGGTTGCGGGACTCGGCATGATTGGCGCGAGGCATGATGATCCAAGCAAAAAGCCTGTAAAGCCACATATACGGCAGGACGTTTTTGAAAGTATTTCCAAAAAACACCAAAAACCTGGAGGTCACTGTCAGGCGAGTCACCGCACCTGCCATCACCATGGACTTGACCCGGTGGGGAGCGATTTCGGCCAACTGACGCGCCAGAATCGTTCCGAGCGAAACACCCATCAGGTGCGCCGGCGGCAAGGCCAAATGCTCCAACACCTCGATGATGTCCTTGGTCACCGCTTCAAAGGTATAGGCCTCGTTCCAAAGGTTTTTGATCTGGTTGGCGGACTTGCCGTGGCCGCGCAGATCGATCAGCAGGAGGTTGAAATTCTCCCGAAATTCTCGGATTTGCTTGTGCCAAACGGCCGAGGAACCCCCTGCCCCGTGGATAAACACCACCCATTCCTCGCTGGAAGGATGCTTGTAGGTCTTGTAGTACAACATGCCCTTTTTCATTGATCCAGAATATAACTTGGGGATGGATGCGATGTTTATCAATCCGAAAACTACAGCCAAACAAGCGCCTTTGAAACGAAATACATACGGGTGGCGATTGCTGTCGATTAATGGTCTTTTTCAGTCCCAGGGGCTCCTTACCATACACATTCTGCCGGATAATCGAAATATCAATCAATGTCTCCCAGGATTGATTTCCTCGTATTTTCGATCCTTCCCGACCACAACCCAAACGGAAAAAGCCAAATTCTGCTCCTCAAAAAAATATAGGTCAAACAATAGTTTTTTGATTCGTTTTGTTTTAGTTTTAACAAAAAAAGAATTCAAAATGAAGTACAGTCCAATTCTAGTCCCTTTCCTTTTGACATTTTTTGCAAGTCCGTGTTTTTCCCAAAGTTTTTCCTGCTATGCCCCGACAGATGATCTTTATTGGAATATTGGTTCCCAATACGGCTCAAAAAGGCTTTCAGAGTGCAGTTTGTCTGCCGATTACAATTGTCACGGTTTTGCGATGGCTTTCTTTGAAGTTCCCTGTGCAGCACCGAGCTGGAACTTTCCTGGACCTAATCCTTACATCTGCCCGACATCAGGATATTCACTGAAAACCTCTCCCGAATACAAATTTGATAACAGGTATGTCAGAGTCTGTAATGAATCGGATTGCAAATTAGTGTTTTACAAAACTACTGATGCTCAATCCCAAGACCATACCTCGGTTAGGGACCAAACGATAAATTTTCCACCGTTCAAATATATCTCTAAGTATGGGAAATCTGGTCCATTGGTCGCGCATAACCTTCATGGTTCATTTTACCACATCAACGGAAATGTTGATATTACACAAACTGAATTCTGGACTTATGTCGGACAGATAACCACCTCCAACCCGACGCTACCGCTCCAAATCGGGGTGACAAAATCTTTTGCAGTACAGCAAGCATCTGGGGTGACCTATACTTGGACCTCGATCTACGGTAAATTTAATATCTCTTCGGGTCAGGGCACCAATGTCGTAGTCATTAACCCCGTATATTCTGGCAACGATATCCTTCGGCTCACCGTTTCCTCGGGTAACTGCGGAAGCGGAAGCACTAAGGTTCAGGAATTCCCAATCACAATCACTCCAAAATGCATGGATGGAACCTATTCGCTTGGATCGACAAGTAACATCCCCATGAATTCAGTGAATTTTATCGGCACTGGGCAGGTGATTACTAAAATTACCTGCCCAAGTGCTGCTTCAATCACTTGGGTTAAAACATCCGGAAATTTGATCTTTACTCCTTGGAATATCACAAACGTACTGTTCAATATGACATCAGGGGGAAGTATCAGCTTTACCGCCACAGCACGTGATGCCTCAAATCAAATCATCCAAACAAGGAATATTTCTTTTTATAACATGAGTTCCTTTAGCGCATATCCAAACCCATCAAGCGACGAAATTTCTCTTGATCTACCACAGGAATTGGAATTTGAAGTTTACCTGATAGATCTCAGAAATGGAACAAAATACGATTTTCAAACGAAACAAATCTCAGAAGGGGTGATCAGTATTGGGAACATTCCAAACGGAGAGTATCTAATTGTTGTAAATCACGATGGAAAGCCAGTAGCTGAACAAAAACTAATTATTCAAAGGAAATGAAAAAGTGGTTCATCATAATCCTACTTGTTTTTCCCTCATTGGGAAAAGCACAGGGCAGCTCAGAGAAGTTCAACCGCTTTTCCGTTGATTTCAAAGTTGGTGCGGCAATCCCGGTGGGTGCATTCGCCTCAAAGTCTACGAGTAACCTGACGAGAGATGACGAATATGTCAACGGAGGCAGATACATTGGTGTGTTTACAAAAGAAGGAAACGGCTTTGCCAAACCTGGGTTCACTTGGAGCGGTGCGGTCACCTACAGGTTTGCCAAGGCTTTTTTCGGTGGGCTGATGTACCAAAGGGCAACCAATCCCGTGGACCTTGCTGCCGTCAACGACTATCTTCGTACACTCGACAACCGCGTCACCATGCGCCAAGACGATTACATGGCCACATTTTTTGCCCCAATGGTCGGATACCAAACAATGCGCGGAAAATTTGATTTCCGCATCTCCCAGGCGATTGGTAAGTCGGAGCTTGTATTTCCCTACTTCGAAATGGAGTTTGACGCGCCACCCCCGAATATCTTTAGACATCTGTACGAACCAGAGATATTGAGCTCATGGTTTTCAAGGACAGAAATACAGGCAAACTATCGGGTACATAAATACCTGCATGTGGGTGCCCACCTTTCCTACCTTTACAGCAACTTTGACTACAACTTAACTTTAGTCATGTTTCCAGGTGGTTCGGGAGAATTTCGCACACCTGACACCGTCAACCTGCGCCTGCTGAATCTCGGGCTTCATCTTGGAGTCGAATTTTGATAGTCCCTTCGTTGCTATTCGCATTTCTTCAAAACCAAAAAAGCGCCCAACTCGGACGCTTTTTGGTTTTATCCTGTTTCTTGCAACTTGGAATATAACGCCAACTTCAGGATTCATCGTTCGGCGTTCATTTTTCTTGATTCTGATTTCCTTTGAATATCGAATTTCGAACACCCAACTCCGAATTTCGAATGGAGGCCCACTTCAGGGTTCATCATTCGGCGTTCTTTATTCTTGATTCGATTTTTTTAATTTCGAATGTTCAATATCGGTGTAGCCCTCGTACTTCTAACCCCATACTTCCGTCTTTTTTACAGCTTTCGCTTGATAAAATCCGTCATCATGCTGTACAGGTGCCAGGTGGTATTGCCCCCGTAGATTCCATGGTTGCGGTTGGGATAATACATTGTCTCAAACTGCTTGTCGGCCTTGACAAGCGCATCGACCAGATCGACGGCATTTTGAAAATGCACATTGTCGTCGCCCGTGCCATGCACCAAGAGCAAATTCCCTTTCAGCTTGTTGACATGGGTGATGGGGCTGTAGTCATCGTAGCCCGCGGCGTTGATTTGCGGAGTCTGCAGGTAGCGCTCGGTGTAGATCGTATCATAATACCGCCAAGTCGTCACAGGTGCCACGGCGATGGCTGCTTTGAATACATCATTCCCCAGCATCAGGGAAAGCGAAGACATATAGCCCCCGTACGACCAACCCCAAATCCCAATGCGAGCCGCATCAACATAAGGCAAAGTCCCGAGGTATTTGGCTCCGGCGATTTGGTCTTGGGTTTCATACTTGCCCAAATTGGCGTAAGTGACATGCTTGAAATCCCGACCACGGGCTCCCGTGCCACGGTTGTCCACGCAGACCACGATGTAGCCTTCCGCCGCCAAGTGATGGTGCCAAAAATCCCGCGTGCCGCCCCAGGCATTGATTACGTTTTGGGAACCCGGTCCGCCATAGACATACATCAGCACGGGGTATTTCTTGGCCGGATCAAAGTCCGCAGGCTTGATCATGTAGCCGTTGAGCGCCGTGCCATCCATGGTGTTGAATTGGAAAAACTCCCGGCCCGAAAGCGTGAATCCTGACAGACGTTCCTGAAGCTCGGCATTGTCTTCCAGGACCTTGACCATCTTGCCAGAGGATTCATGCAGCGATACCCGCAGTGGCTGCTGTGCATTGGAATAATTGGCGATGAAATATTTGAAATCATGACTCATGTTGATGCCATGTGTCCCTTTTTCGGGAGTCAGTAGCTTCTTCCCTTTCCCATCCATCCCGATGACAAAAAGATTCCGCTCCATGGGCGACTGCTCGGTAGAGATAAAATAGATCTTTTTGCCCTTCTCATCGATACCCACGAGACTCGAGACCTCCCAATTGCCGGAGGTAATCTGTCGGATCAGTTTGCCGTCGTTGGCATGGTGGTAGATATGCTTGAATCCATCCTGTTCGGAGGTCCGGATAAAGCCCTTTTCTCCCGCCAAAAACCGCAGGTCGTCGTTGTAATCCAAATCTATATAGGTCTTCGATTCCTCGCGTAGCACCAAGGTCGTACTGCCTGTTTGGGTATTGGCATAGAGCAGGTCGAGTTGGTTTTGGAGCCTATTCAGGCGAATAAAGGCCAAAGTATTGGATTCGGTAGTCCAATAAATCCGGGGGAGATAAATGTCCTTCTCTGCACCGACCTCGGCCTTTACGGTTTTTCGGCTACCCAAATCATAGATATGGATGCTGACTTCGGCGTTTTTTTCCCCGGCCTTGGGGTATTTGAAGCGATAGTCTTGGGGGTACAATTTTCCCCAAGTCTGCATGTTGAACTCCGGCACATCAGTCTCATCAAAGCGGATAAAGGCAATCTGCTTGCCGTCGGGCGACCATTCGAAGGCTTTGGACATTGAGAATTCCTCTTCGTAGACCCAGTCTGCCGCACCGTTGATGATATGGTTCCACTTGCCATCGGCAGTGATTTGGGTGATTTTGCCGGAGGCCAAAGTCAGATAAAAAAGGTTGTTGTCCTTCACAAATGCGACCTTGTCATTGTCGGGCGAAAGCGTGGCGTACATGACTTTCTCCCCATCGATAAGCTTCTGCACTGTCCCGGATTGTAGGTCAAGCACATGAAAGACCGCTTTGGAAGAGCGTCGGTAGATACTTTCTACCTCTGAAGCCAACAGGGCCTTGGTCTCATCGCTGTTGAATTCGTAGGACGAAAAATTGACTCCCAGCTTTCCCCCGTCGATCAAGACAGCTTCCTCGGCACCGGTAGCGATGTTCATTTTCACGACCATAGGCCCGGCAATGCCGCGCTTGAGCGCTGAATAATATTGTCCGTCATTCATCCAATTGATGCCACTGACGGATTTTTGGGCGAAGGTATTTTTCTTGAATACATCCTCAAGGCTGACTTTCTTTTTCTGCTGCGCAAAAGCAAATCCAGCCCAAAGCAGGCAGGCGATGAGGAACAGGTTTCTAGTTGGTTTCATTTGATATCATCATATAATCGGCCGGTAAAGTAAAGAAAATGCAGGAGGCGGAAAAATGGATTTTGGCGAAAGCAACAATCCACACTGATATCTGAAACCTTGCGCACCATTGGTTTCCCCGCAGTTGCACCGCCGGACTGTCTGGTACGTTTGCCTGTGGCGATGGGAAGTGCTTCATATTAGCATTTCTGGGTTTTTAAATGCTTGGGGCTATCCTGCGTTTCCGGAGGCAAGATTCCTTTGAAATCAGAACCCATTCGATCAAATCGCCTCTCCGAGGCTCGGGAATCCATATTGTGACTGTTTGCTACAATCAGAGCGCCCCGACGGGGCTGATGTTTTCGTTTAATCCTGAGTTGAAATCTGGGAGATTCCTCCTTCGTCGGAATGATGCGGCGGCTATCAAAACCAACCTTTCAACCTTACAACCTTACAACTTTTAAACCTCCTAACCTCCCAACCTTTCAACCTTGAAACTTCCTAACCTCCCGACTTCCCAACCTCCCAACTTCCTAACCTCCCGACTTCCTAACCTCCCGACTTCCCAACTTCCGAACCTCCCAACCTTTCAACCTTGAAACATTTTAACCTCCCAACTTCCTAACCTCCCAACCTCCCAACCCTAAAACTTTTCAACCCCTTAACCTCATAACCGATTCACTTCCTTCCATCCCGGTACTTAAACCAATTAAACAAATCTTGTAAAAACTATTTATTAAACTGTACTGAACAACCTGTGCCATGTAAACGCTAAGCAGGATTTTTTTAAGGAGCTGACGGGAATCACCAAACGATCGGAAATAGGGTGAAATAAATCATTTTCAGTTAAAATAGTATAAAAATATATAATATTTAAAATAAAAATTGATTATGTTTTAAGAATAAAGAATTTAATTTCTTCATTTCCTAAAACATTATCAGGGTCTTTTGAGTAAAACAGACCAAAGGAATAACCAAAACTGTGTATTTTTTAAATGGCACAAATTTCACATCTTAACAACATAAAAGTAAAAGGATGGTAGCTTGTTGTGAAAGGAAATGGGATAGGAATCCGGACTTTGGGGAGAGATCCAGAAGCGCGTTTAGTGCGGGCTGGCAACAAAGTGCCCTCACCACCTCAGCCAATACCCTCAGCACCGAGACGGGGAGTATGAAAAACACAGGGACACATGGCCTGCAGAACGTCGCCGCCAAACTCCAGTTGTTCGACGGTTGGAACGTCGGACTGTCTGGTACTGTCGCCTGTGGTGACCTCAGTTTCAGCGTCTATTACGGCTACAAGCAGGCCTCTTTCGGTATCAAATCGATGTTTTACACGTATCTGTACTGGTGATATGAAAAGGCTGATACTGCTTATTGTTTCCGCTTCATTGGCTTCATGCGGTGGGTTTGATGCGTTCAAAAGACACGATCATTTATCGAGTGTGGTGCAAAGGTCTTACTCCAACCAAGAACTTGTCTTAGCTGACTACTTCTTTTGTGCCCACCAGAGACAAAGTGTTCTTGCTTTCCGGGTCTTCGAAAAAATGGAACTGGACGCCGATAGCCTCATGGGATTGTTCCAAACAGGACTATCGAATCAGGGTGTAAGGCTAAGGGTGGATAAAGGACAGAACCGGGCTACTTCATTGCTTTGTGATAGAGAGGTTATTTCTTTGAAACGGATGAAAAAGGACTTCCTAACTGAAGCTGACCTAGGCGATCAAGGAACCAGATATCTCGTGCCCGTGGTCAACTTTGCGGACATTTATCGATTTACAGGATATGTCACTTCGGGCGGTATGTGGGGAGACTCGGGGTATATGAGATTTACATCATTGAGCATTTTGATTATTGTAGTAGAGAATGGGAAGGTTATCTACGCGGACAGTAGAAGTTATGCCTCCGAGAGATCTTGGGCTAATACCCTGGAGGGAGTCAAGGCAATCCCTCCCGCGATCGAGGTGCGCAAGGAGCATATCGACGAGCTTGTCCGTCGGGGGATGCGGCGGTATGTAAGGAGGTTGGAGAAGTGACAAGGAGTGGTATGGAAGAAAATATGGAAAAGACCAAGCAAAGACCCAAATTCCAGTTGTTCGCAGGTTGGAACGTCGGACGGTCTGGTAATGTCGCCTGTGGTGATGGGAAGTGCTTCATATTAGCATTTCTGGGTTTTTAAATGCTTGGGGCTATCCTGCATTTCCGAAGGCAAGATTCCTTTGAAATCAGAACCCAATCGATCAAATCGCCTCTCCGAGGCTCGGGAATCCATATTGTGACTGTTTGCTACAATCTGATCGCCCCGATGGGGCTGATGTTGGCGGTCCATCATGGGCTGAATTCCCGGAGATTCCTCCTTCGTACCAATGACAGCGAGTGGGGCGTCACCCTGAGGTCCCGATTGTTATCGTGGAGAAGGGTCTGCTCAATTTTGGAGATGCTTCTCCCGTACGGCTGTCGGGATCCGCAAGCTACGGTTCAGCATGACGGGACCCAGCTGTCATCGCCTTTCTGTAAATGCCCAATTTTAAAAACTCAGAATGACGCAGCAGCGAATAAACCCAAGCTCCTAACCTTTCAACCTTATAACTTTTTAACCTTCTAACTTTCAAACCTCCCAACCTTATAACTTTGTAACCTTTCAAACCTCCACCCCTCCCAATTTCATCTAACTGAAAATCAATATTTTAATATTTTTGATTAAATTGGGTCATTCTTTTCTATCCTTCACTTTTCATTTCCTATACCATGGCCGACCAACCCACCAATCAAGACCCTAAACCGGAGTTTACCGGAAGGCGACTCGTCATGTATACGCCTGAAGCTAAGCTTCGCAGTATCGAAAAAGCCGCAGAGGATGCCTCCCTGCGCTTAGCGACGTCCAGCGACTTTAAATCCCACGAAGAAGATTATGTCAAGGCGTTCTCGGAAGCCGATGGAATCATCTTCGAGCGCTTTGGCGTGGCGGTGATCAATGAAAACCACGATTCCGAAATCGGGGCCTTGACGACCTCTGCCCGTACCAAAGACCTGTTTCTTTATGATGAGCCCGAAAGGTTCCTCTACGCTATCGAAAGCCAGGCGGCAGGCGGAGGGTTTTGGCAGTGGTTGATGCGGTTGCTGGGTATTTTCCCCAAACCCAAGCCACCGGTGCCTACCCCAGGACCTGGTCCTCAACCTGATCCATCGCTTCCCAAGTCCTTTGCCGACGACTCCAAGGCCTATTGGGGCGTGCACGCCGTTCGGGCACTCACAAGCAGATTTACGGGAAAAAACATCCCAATCGCTATACTCGATACGGGCTTTTTGCTGAGCCATCCAGACTTTCAGACACGGGTCATCTCCAGCAAGTCCTTTATCCCCGGAGAAGAGGTCAACGACCTCAATGGACATGGCACCCACTGCACGGGCAATGCTGCAGGGGGACTCCGAGGCTCCAACCAAATCCGCTACGGCGTTTCGTTTGAGTCCAACATTTTTATCGGAAAAGTATTGTCCAATGCCGGGTCAGGCGCGGACTCGGGAATCTTGGCAGGCTTGGACTGGGCCATGACCAACGGCTGCAAAGTGGTCTCCATGTCCCTGGGCGCGGCAGTCCGGCCCGGTCAATCCTATTCGAGAATCTATGAAGACATCGCCAAAAAAGCCCTTGCCAACGGGACGCTTATCATCGCCGCGGCTGGCAACGAAAGTAGGCGCTCCTCGGGAGACATCCGTCCTGTCGGCCATCCCGCCAACTGTCCCTCGATCATGGCTGTGGCCGCAATCGACAGGTTTCTAAAAGTCGCTGACTTCTCCTGTGGCGGCATCAACGACGGTGGCGGTGAAGTGAACATCGCCGGTCCGGGCGTGGCTGTCATGAGCTCCTACAAAGCGCCCCAGCAATATGCCTCTCTCAACGGAACCAGCATGGCAACGCCTTTTGTTTCGGGTGTAGCGGCCCAACTTTGGGAACAAAACCCCAACGCCTCAGCCACCGAAATCTGGAACAAATTGGTGCAAAATGCCAGAAAACTGGACTTGCCCGCCAGTGACGTAGGTGCAGGTTTGGTACAAAGCCCACAATAATGCCAAAAAACTGAAATCTTATGGGACACAAGCCAACCAAGTTCATTGCAGCAGTGGAAGAAGCGGAAATTTCCAACATCCAAGCCATTGCCCAGAAACTACGCGAAAAAGGCTGCGTGATTCGTGATGTTTTGTCGTTTACGGGTGTAATCTCCGGGACCACGTCCGGAAATGAGTCCAAGCTGGATGATTTGAAGATTAAGGGCATCAAGTACATTGAGGAAGATGGGGAGATAAGGGCTTTGTAGTCCGTTTCTCCTTTTCCTTTTGCCAATTCCCCAAATCCTCTCGGAGTACCTGAGCGTCATCAGGACAGGTTCTTTTCTTTTGAAATCCCTCAGTTGCGCATCAATTTTTTGGGTATTCATCCCGCCACCAAAAATCTTGTTTGGAATGCTTCGAGAAATTTGGAACTTCATTGCTTGACTTTCCAACCAAACTAGCAATGAGAATTCTTTTCACTTTCCTGCTGGGGATTTCTACGACCATCCTGATCGCCCAAACCCAGCTTCCCATGAAATATAGAAACATCGGCCCACACCGCGGCGGTCGGTCCGTCACGGCGACTGGCGTGGTTGGTGACCCGCTCACTTACTACATGGGAATCACTGGCGGTGGTGTTTGGAAAACCTCCGATGCCGGGCAGCTTTGGGAGAACATCTCCGATGGCTATTTCACGACAGGGTCTGTGGGCGCGATCGCCGTCTCCGAAAGCCACCCCCGCATCGTCTATGTCGGAATGGGCGAACACGCACCCCGGGGCGTGATGACCTCCTATGGCGATGGCGTCTACAAATCCATCGATAGCGGCAGCACTTGGAAAAAGGTAGGTCTTGAGAAAACCCAACACATTTCACGGATCATCATCCATCCCGAAAATCCCGATATTGTCTATGTTGCTGCGCAAGGTGCGCTCCACGCCCCAAATGAGGATCGCGGTATCTTCAAAACCACCAACGGCGGGGAAACTTGGGAAAAAATCCTCTATGTGGATACCAAAACAGGCGCGGCGGAACTTTCCATGGATATGAATTATCCGGAAATCCTTTATGCCGCCATGTGGGAGCATCAGCGCTTGCCTTGGAAAGTCATCTCCGGCGGCCCAAGTTCTGACTTGTACAAGTCCACGGATGCCGGCAAAACCTGGAAGAAGATCAACCAAGGCCTTCCAAAAGAGAAAGGGAAAATGGCCATAGCCGTTTCCCGCGCCAATTCTTCCAAGGTCTATGCATTGATCGAAAGCGACTCCAACAAGGATCTTGGGGGATTATTTGTCTCCAATGATGCAGGTGAAAACTGGACCTTGGCGAGTGGCGACAACAGACTGACACAGCGGGCCTGGTATTACATCGAGGTTTTTGCGGATCCAGGTGATGAAAATACGGTCTATGTACTCAGCGCTCCGGCCTTGCGGTCCATCGATGGTGGAAAAAACTGGGAAGTGCTACCCAACGCGCATGGTGACTACCATGACCTTTGGATCAATCCCAAAAACTCCAAAAACATGGTCATTGCCGATGATGGTGGGGCCGCCATTTCCTTCAACTATGCCAAGACTTGGTCACGCCAAGACAATATGCCCACTGCGCAAATGTACCGCATCAATACCGACAACCAGTTCCCGTACCGCATCTACGGTGGGCAGCAAGACAATACCTCCCTTGTGATCAACAGCATGGCCTTGGGACGGGGCGGAATCACGCAAGAGCATTGGAACTACTCAGCGGGTGGTGAATCCGCATTTTTGGCTTTTGATCCAAATGACCCCAGGTATGTTTTGGGAGGCGTCTATTTGGGAACGATTGAGGTGTTGGACACCAAGGCCCAAGCGGGGACCAATATCATGGCTGCTCCGATTCTATACTTGGGTCGGGATGCGAGCGATATGAAGTATCGGTTCAATTGGAATGCGCCGATCATTTGGTCACAGCATGAACCCAACACCTTCTACCATGCCGCCCAGCATGTGTTGCGTACCCGGGACCTGGGTACAACTTGGGAAGAGGCTTCCCCTGATTTGACCAAAAACGAAAAAGAAAAACAAGGCAAAGGCGGCGGCCCCTACACCAACGAGGCAGTGGGCGCGGAAAACTACGGCACGATCGCCTACCTCATCGAATCACCCCACGAAAAAGGCGTGATGTGGACTGGTTCGGATGACGGCTTGGTCCACCTGACCAAAGATGGCGGGAAGACTTGGGAAAACGTCACGCCCAAGGGACTCCCCGAAACACTTGTCAATGCTATAGAGGTATCTCCCCATGATGCTGCCACTGCCTATATCGCCACGACTCGCTATAAGTTCAACGATTACACGCCAGCCATTTACAAGACCACGGATTATGGAAAAACCTGGATCAATATCAGCAAAGGCATTCCCTATGGTGCATTTACACGGGTCGTGAGGGAGGACACCCAAATCAAAAACCTTCTTTTTGCAGGAACAGAAACAGGAGTCTACATTTCCAGAAATGGTGGCCAATCATGGGATCCCTTTCAACTGAACCTTCCCGTCACGCCCATTACCGACCTGAAGATTGTGCACAATGACCTGATAGTGGCCACCTCGGGCCGTTCCTATTGGATCTTGGATGATTTGCAACCGGTGAGGGAACTGAAGCCAAAAGTCGAAAAGCCGCTCCTCTATACACCAGACGATACGTATAATGGTAGCTGGTATTCCTCGCTCAACAGCAACAGCGCCACAGGAAAAGACCCACTCGTCGGCGTCAACCCCGCTTCGGGGATGGTATTGTACTACCATTTGCCCGAGAATCATGTGGATAGCATCCCCGTGACTTTGGAAATCCGGAATGAAGCGGGAGAAATGATAAGGAGGTTCAGCAGCAAGAAAGACGCTTCTTTCATTTCCTATGATGGAGGTCCATCTCCCGAGCCAGTGATTGCTTCGAAAAAAGGAGTCAATCGGTTCGTTTGGGACCTGAGACATGCCACCATGCCCGGAATTCCAACTGCCTTCATCGAGGGGAGTTACAGGGGCCACAAAGCTATTCCAGGAAGCTACCAAATCAAGGTCAAAGCAGGAAACGATTCCAGCCAAGTTTTGGCGAAAATCATCCCCAACCCGCACTTTGGACTGACCCAAGATGCATATGTGGAATATGACAGATTCATGTCAGAAATGGAAAAGGAACTCACCGCGATGCACCGAATGGTCAATACGGCTATGGCTTACCAAAACCAACTCAAGGCCCTGATGGACCAAATCAAGACCGATGCAGATCGTAAAGACCTATACCTCGCCGCCCAAACACTCCAAAAAAGGATACAGGCTTGGGACGAATCGATGGTACAGCGGAAATCCAAGGCCTATGATGATGTAGAAAACTTTCCCAACAAGTTCACCGCCAACTATCTCTACCTCATCAATCAGTCCGATAGTGAGATCCCTAGGATCACGCAGGGATCGAGGGATAGATTGGCCGAACTCAACGCAGAATGGGTGAAACTCAAAGCAGAAGGAAATGCTTTGTTGCAGGAGGAAATACCCAAATTCAATGCTTTGGCACAGGAAAAAGGTGTAGGTGTATTGTTTGTGAAGAATGAATAAACTCGGAAAATCAATTTTTGGTGATTACGATCGCCAAATTTCGCAAACCGAAATAGTTCGAATTTGTTGTCTACCCCAACTTAAATCAAGCATTCATAAAAAAAGAGGCTTGGGAATAGCTCCCGAGCCTCTTTCTTTTATTGGAAATATTCAATTAATCCTTTGAAGCAAAATCAGGATAAGCTTGCATGCTGTGCTCGTTGATATCCAAACCTTCCCTTTCTTCTTTTTCATCCACACGGATACCGATTGTCCGCTTGAGCGTGAAAAAAATCAGCCAGCTTGTTACAAAACAGAAAGCACCGACGATAGCTATTCCCTTCAATTGGGCAATAATCTGCGGAAGACCTGCCAAATCACCGAACAAGCCAACGGCCAAGGTACCCCAAATCCCGCATACCAAGTGCACCGAGATCGCGCCCACAGGATCGTCGATTTTAATTTTGTCAAAAAGAACGACTGCAAAAACGACAAACGTACCCCCTATCAGTCCGATCAGAGCCGCTTCTCCGACGCCCATTTTGTCTGCACCAGCGGTGATGCTAACAAGTCCGGCAAGGATACCGTTGAGCACCATCGTGATATCATAGGTTTTGAATTTGAAATAGGAGGAAACCAGCGCTCCGAAAGCACCTGCTGCACCCGCAATCGCAGTCGTGACAAATACCTTGGATACCGTGCCAGGGTCGGCAGTTAGTACGGAACCGCCATTGAACCCAAACCAGCCGAACCACAACAAAAACACGCCGATGGTCGCCATAGGCAGGTTATGACCCGGGATCGCCTTCATGCCGGTAGGCGTATATTTGCCAAGTCTTGGGCCGAGGAGAAACGCACCAACAAGTGCGGCCCAACCTCCCACGGAGTGTACAATTGTAGATCCCGCAAAATCATAGAACGGTGTTTCCATGGTATGGAGGAAGCCTCCCCCCCACTTCCACATGCCGACGATGGGGTAGCAAATACCCACATAAATGACGGAAAAAAAGATAAATGGTCCCAATTTGATCCGTTCGGCCACCGCACCTGACACGATCGTAGCGGCAGTTGCAGCGAACATGGCCTGGAAGATAAAGTCTGTGAAGTAGGTGTAGCCCGCATTGTAATTGGAAGAGTCCCAACCTTCGGGAAGTGATAAGCCAAATCCGGAAAATCCAAACACCGATCCGGCAAAATCCGCACCGGGATACATCAGATTGAACCCGATAAATGCGTAGGTCAAAAGACCCATCGCCGGGATGATTGTGTTCTTGAACAAGATATTGACAGTATTCTTGGCGCGGGTCAGTCCGGCCTCCAATGTCGCAAAGCCCAAGTGCATGATAAAGACCAACAACGTGGCCACCATCATCCACAGGTTATTGATGGTAAATAATTCCTGAGTCATAGGTTGATAGGTTTGTTAGGTTTTATATTTATTGTATCGATGGTTTTCTCGGTTTAAAGGGCATCCACGCCTTTATCATTGTTTCTGATACGATAGGCCTCGAGCGCCTCATAGACGAAAATCTTCCCGTCCCCGACTTCACCAGTCTTACCCATTTTTAGGATACAGTCAATCACGGAGGGCACAAGTTCATCTTCGGTCACAATCTCAAGCTTGGTACGTGGTATATAGGCTGGCTCATAAGCCACACCACGGTAGGTTTGCATCCTTGCATGCTCCATGCCCATGCCTTTGACTTCGTAGAAAGTCAGGAATTTCACTCCCAATCCGGCCACGCACTTATGGATTTCATCAAATTTTGATGTCCTAATGATTGCTTCGATTTTTTTCATTTTGTCTAATTTTTTGGAGGGTTTAATAGGAAATCTGCGCTAATCTAAGCGAAAAAATGAAAAAAAAATATTTGATGGTTATTTTTCAACCCAATTTTGAAAAATTTTCCACTTTATCTTCAAAATCAGGCATTGAATTAGACCATAATTATATCACTCATGCATTGTTTTTTGATTTTTAGCCTCAAATCGCTACCAAGAATGGGGAAATCTGAAAAAAAGCAGGTTAGTGGGAGAAAATTTGTCATTTTATCTGCACAAAAAACCAAATCCCTATCCGGCAAAATATTCTCCGCAAAGTTTGATACCCAAGGGAAAAACCTAAATTTGGCACCTGAATTTTAGAGAACATGAACAAAAAACCAACACTTTTGGTCCTTGCGGCAGGCATGGGCAGCCGCTATGGTGGCAATAAGCAGATTGATGGATTCGGACCAAACGGCGAAACGATATTGGAATATTCCATCTATGATGCCATCAGGGCAGGATTTGGAAAAGTAGTACTAATCGTACGTGAAGAAATCCTACAAACAGCAAAAGACCTCCTTCTGCCAAAATTGGAAGGAAAAATTGAAGTGGATTTCGTCCTTCAATCCATCAAGAGCTTTGTGCCTGAGGAATTCCAAAATCCAGATAGGGTAAAGCCTTTTGGCACAGCCCATGCGGTACTTTGCGCAAAGGATGCGATTGCGGAACCGTTCGCGGTCATCAATGCGGATGATTTTTATGGCAAGGAAGCTTACGATGTATTGGGTAGTTTCCTGCAAAACGAGGTAAAGCCTGACCTCCACGCCATGGTCGGCTATGCCATCCAAAATGTACTTTCCGAGCATGGCACAGTCAGTCGTGGCGTTTGCTCCATGAACGCAGCGAACCAACTTATTGGCATGGTAGAGCGAACTTCCATTGCTCGTGAGGGTGAAAAAATACTGGCGAAGGGAGATGGGGAGGTGATCGAAATCAAAGAAGGAACACCTGTTTCCATGAATTTCTGGGGATTCCATCCGGATGTTTTTGCGGATATCGAACAGATGTGGCAAGATTTCCTACCCGCCAACAAAGAAAATCTCAAATCCGAATTTTATATTCCAACCGTTGCCAACAACCTTATCCAAGCGGGAAAAGCCGCATTTGAAATCTTACCCGGCGGCAAAACATGGTTTGGAGTGACGTATACAGAGGACAAGCCTGTCGTCATAGAGGCTTTGAAAAAACTTCACGATGCAGGGGAATACCCCGCGAATCTTTGGAAATAGACCACCAACCTGAAGGCTGCCATGGGCGGCCTTTTTTTATGCGTAAGCCGGAGTTAGGTTATGCTGCTATTACGAATGCATCCGAGGAATCCTCCTACTTTCAAAATTCGATATTCGGCGTTCTTCATTCATTATTGGAATAAATGAAGAATATCGAATGGGCCGATTGCCGTTCCGAGGCAAAGCGGTAAAGCCCAAATAGAAACAGACATCCGAAATCCAAACACTTTTTCCTAATTTGAGGCCAATTTCAACCTATTGTAACCATGAAACACAACCCAATCTACCTCATGCCATTGGCAATGCTCTTGGCATACTGCGGGCCAAAAACCGAGACACAACAAGAACCGGTCGAAACTGTCACCGAAAATCCATTTGTAAATCCACCAATCGTGAGTCATGTGTACACAGCCGACCCGTCGGCCCATGTGTTTGATGGAAAATTGTACATCTATCCATCACATGATGTCGAAAGTGCCGCGGCACAGGATGACATGGGTTCTCATTTCGACATGAAGGACTACCATGTCTTCTCTATGGACAGTCCCAGCAGCGAGGTCACCGACCATGGCAAGGTCTTGGCCTTGGAAGATGTCCCTTGGGCCAGCAGGCAACTTTGGGCACCGGATGCCGCCGAGAAGGATGGCAAATACTACCTCTACTATCCCGCAAAAGACAAGCAGGATGTCTTTAGAATCGGCGTTGCCGTCGCCGACAATCCTGCCGGACCATTCAAAGCCGAACCCGAACCCATCAAAGGTTCCTACAGCATTGACCCATCAGTGCTGAAAGATGCCGATGGCAACTATTATCTGTATGCGGGTGGAATCTGGGGCGGACAGTTGCAGCGATTCAAAAACGGCAAATACCAAGAGGGCCTAACCGGTCCCACAGCCGGCCTTCCCGCTGACAGCCTACCAGCCTTGGGACCTTATGTGGCCAAACTTTCGGCCGATATGAAGTCTTTTTCAGAAACGCCAAAGGAAATCAAGATTCTCGACGAGTCCGGAAATCCGATCTTGGCGGGTGACAACAACAGGAGGTTCTTTGAGGCAGCTTGGGTGCACAAATATGGGGACAAGTACTATCTTTCCTACTCCACGGGCGACACACATTTCATCGCTTACGCCATCGCAGACAATCCTTACGGTCCATTCACTTATAAGGGAATCGTGCTACACCCCGTCCAAGGCTGGACCAACCACCACTCCATCGTCGAATGGAATGGGAAATGGTATCTCTTTTATCACGATACCGAACTTTCCGGAGAGACGCACCTCCGCAACATCAAAATGACCGAATTGGTCCACAAGGAAGACGGTACGATCGAACCGATTTTCCCGATGAAAAAATAAAAGCGAAAGCCTTCCGAATTTGGAAGGCTTTTTCATTTCCTAATCTATATTCCCCCTATCTGAATCAGCGCTTCATAGGCCTCATCACCCGGCCGTGGGGCATTCACGTCGATGATCTTGTTGTCTTTTCCCAAAATCAGGTAGCGCGGAATCCCCCATACCTTGAAGTAACGGACAATCTCCGCCTCAAATCCCTTGCCTGCAAACAAGTGAACACCGCGCATGGGGTTTTTGCTGAGGTAATTTTTCCAAGCTTCGGGCTTCTCGTCAATCGACACATACATCAGCACTACATCATCCCTCTCCCTCAATTTTTGCTCAAAAGCGGGCGTTTTGGTCCTGAAAGTATTGATGCAGGGTCCGCACCAGCTGGCCCATAGGTCGAGGTAGATGATCTTGTCCTTGTAGTCTGCCAGACTTACCTTGTTGCCTTCCATATCCTCAAAGGCGAAATTTTCCACGACTGCACCCTCCCTCAACTTTTCCAAGGAAGCCAATCCCCTCTGCAACTGGGGCAAAAATCCAGACTTTGGATACAGTTGCTCAAACTCGGTCACCTGCCGCTCCGCCACTTCATAGCCGCCTGACAGCATCACCGTTTCGTTGAGGATCATCGCAGCACGGTAGAGTTCCTGCTTTGGCTCGGGAAGGCTCTCGATGTAGTTTTCGATTTGGTAGTTTGGTACGCCAAAAGGAATTCCCATGGCAGAATGCAGCGACATCATCAGTGACCTCGCCAAGTCGTCAGACAGTTCGTTGATTTCTTTGTCCAGCCCAATTCCGGAAAGATAGGCATCCAAAAAGGCGATCTTTTCTTTGGGCTCCAATTCCTGGGCACGCTCCATATAGAGTTCTCCCAATTGGATCATCATGGCTTGGGTGTAAAGCCTGGCGTTTGCCATTTCCTTGGCTTCAAGTCCGGCGGAGTTTTGGCTCACAATCTGGTCAAGGTTGGACTTGACGCCCTTGCTAAATCCGATGTAGCTATCGACGGCAGGTGCTTCCTCCACGTCAAAAAGGACCTTGGAAACTTCCGAATACAATTCCTGTTGGATATATTTATCCATGCTCTGCATGAGCTTTTGGTAGGCAGGCGAGGTGCTTTGTGCATATCCAAACGCTGACACAAAAGATAAAAAAAGCAATAAAACTGACTTTTTGAGATAGATGGTGTGCGATTTCATCGTTATGAAATGGATTGAAATGGGTGGATGATATGCTGCCAATTTAACGAGTGTCTTGGATAAAATGGCTACTTTTGAACAAATAAACTAATTCCGGGTCACTTTGATTTAAAGAAAATGCAAAAGCTTCTTTTCTCCACAACTGAAATCGCCAAGGATTTGGCGCTCGCATTGCTTAGAATTGGCGCGGCGCTGATGCTGCTGACACATGGCTGGGCCAAGATTTCCGACTTCACCGGCTACCTCGCCAAATTCAGCGATCCGATCGGACTCGGCCCCGCGATTTCGCTTCAGCTTGCCATTTTTGCGGAGTTTTTCTGTGCGATTTTGGTAGCGATCGGTTTTTTGACCCGGCTTTCGCTCATCCCAATGATCATCACGATGTTGGTCGCGGCACTGATCGCCCATGCGGATGATCCATTTTCATCCAAGGAAAAATCGTTGCTGTTTCTGTTGGTATTTATCGTGTTGTTTTTGCTCGGTCCCGGAAAGTACTCCGTGGATGCCCAGATCAAAAAGCGCAATTATTGATCAACGGCGGCGACTTTCCCCTTTTCGATCGAAAAAAACCGAACATCCGTCTCTATCATTCCTGAAAGAATCTGACGCGAGCGCTCCGGTCTGGCGTCGGTAATGAACAATTGGCCAAACTGGCGGTCGGCGACCAACTCCATCAATTTACCGATCCGCTTGTCATCCAGCTTGTCGAAGATATCATCCAAAAGCAGCAAGGGCTTGGTTCCCTTTTGTTGGTTAAGAATTTGAAACTGGGCAAGCTTGAGGGCAATGACGTAGGATTTCTGCTGCCCTTGGGAGCCAAACTTTTTGATTTGAAAGTCATTGATCGAAAACAAAAAATCATCCTTGTGGATACCCATATTTGTCCGGCGGGTGGCAATGTCCTTTTGGAGGCATTGCCCAAAGCTATCCACGAAATTCTCCTCCATACAATCCGTTTCATAAGACACGCCCACGGGTTCCTGCGCATCGGAGATGAAGCGATAAAACTCCCGTAGCTTGGGCTCAAATTCCAGCAAAAAATCGCTTCTCACACCCGCAATGTACTTCGATAGCGACACGATTTCCCTATCGTAAGGCTCGAGGTACGCCGGCTTCCAGTTTCCCCGCTCCGCAAACTGCTTTAGCAGCGCGTTTCTTTGTTTGAGGAAATGCTGGTAACGCATGAGCTTTTCCAGGTATTCATGGTTGACCTGACAGATCATCCCATCAAAAAAACGCCTCCTTTCCTCACTGCCATCTTTGATCAGCATCGTGTCATCCGGTGCAATCAGGACAATCGGCAGCAGCCCAATGTGTTCACTCATTTTCTCCACGGGCTTACCCTGCCGCAGCAGTTGCTTTTTCTTCCCATTTTCCACTACCAATCGTATCTCCCAATTTTTTCCCTCCAAGTCAAACTCGCCGGATAAAGTAAAGAACTCCCCGCCATGCAGGACGTTGAGGTTGTCCATGCTCTGGAAGGCGCTTTTGGTAAGGCAGAGGTAGTGGATGGCATCCAGCAGGTTGGTCTTCCCACTACCGTTGATACCGAGCAGGCAATTGATCTCCGGGGAAAAATCCAGGTCCGCCTTTTGGTAATTCTTGAATTGGTGGAGCCGGAGATTTTTGAGATACATGATGCGGATACTGTGGGGTTTTTGGTTAATTTCGCAGGCAGCCTCGAAATTCAGCCCATTTCGCTATATTTGGGGCCTAATTTAGCATATTTTACCACATTGGATATGGCAAAGAAAAGTACCACCACCAAGTCAAAAGCGAAATATTCAAAAGAAACTTACGCGTATTGGTATGAAAGCATGCTTTTGATGAGGAGGTTTGAGGAGAAGGCAGGACAGTTGTACGGTCAGCAAAAAATCAGGGGTTTTTGTCACCTTTATATCGGTCAGGAAGCCTGTGCTTCCGGTGCCATCACGGCATTGACCAAGGATGACAAGTGGATCACAGCCTACCGTGACCATGCCCATCCGCTTGGCTTGGGAACAGACCCGGGCGCCATCATGGCCGAGTTGTATGGAAAAGCGACCGGTACCACGAAAGGAAAGGGTGGCTCCATGCACATTTTTGACAAAGAAAGAAACTTCATGGGTGGCCACGGAATCGTGGGTGCGCAAGTGCCTATGGGCCTTGGAATTGGCTTTGCGGAAAAATACAAAGGAACCAAAAACCTTTGTATCTGCTACATGGGTGACGGTGCCGTCAGACAGGGTGCCGTACACGAAGCATTCAACCTCGCCATGCTATATAAAGTCCCGGTGATCTTTGTCATCGAAAACAACGGCTATGCCATGGGTACATCCGTAGAGAGGACCTCCAACGTGACCGAACTCTACATGATCGGAAAAGGGTATGATATGCCGTCTTTCCCGGTCGACGGAATGAACGTAGAAGCCGTCCATGAGGCAGTTGCTGAGGCTGCTGAAAGAGCAAGGAAAGGTGACGGACCAACCCTCTTGGAATTCAGAACCTACCGCTACAAGGGGCACTCCATGTCCGATCCACAAAAATACAGAACCAAGGAAGAGGTCGAAGAATACAAGCAGCGTGATCCCATCGAACAGGTAAAAAAGACCATTCAGGACAACAATATCCTTACCGAGGAGGAAATCGCCGAAATCGATGCCCGGGTGAAAAAGCAAGTAGACGCATCCGTGAAATTTGCGGAAGAATCGCCTTGGCCTGACGGGATGGACGCATTCAAAGATGTTTATGTACAGGAAGATTACCCGTTTGTGATGGAGTAAATTTCTCAAATCGACTTGGACTTCAGCCACGGCCCCACCAGGAAACGTGGCTGATTTTTTTGATCCCAATTTGTGTATTAAGTAAAAGCCTTATATTTGCGGCTGCAAAAAATCAAACAATGGCTAAGAAAACGACGCAAAAAGCTTCTGGTGTGGAAGATTTGTTGGAAAAACCCGAAGAAATCGCAAGCAGACTGGAAAGAGGCGAGGCCTACGTAAAGCAAAACTCAAAACTGGTTGGGGGTATTTTGATTGCGGTGATCGTCGTGATCGCCGGTGCACTCTACTTCCAGATTGACAATCAAAACAAAAACGAAAAAGCACAGGAGGAAATGTTCCAAGCTGTGTATTATTTCGAGCAGGACAGCGTGGATTATGCGCTCAATGGCGATGGTTCCAATCCGGGTTTCCTGAAAATAGTAGACCAATACGGCAGGACTGATGCGGCTAATTTGGCGCATTTTTATATCGGGTCTATTTACCTTTCCCAAGGAAAATTCCAAGACGCAGTGGATCACTTGAAGAAATTCTCGTCCGACGACTATTTTGTTCAAGCGAGAGCATTTTCGCTCCTGGGAGACGCATACTTGGAATTAGGAAATACGAGCGATGCAATTTCGTCCTACAAAAAGGCTGTTGACCACAAGGAAAACAAATTCTTTGCACCGCGGTATTTGAGCAAATTGGCTGTTGCTTATGAAGAGGCAGGCGATATCGAAAATGCTATCAAGACCTACAGCACCATCGAAGAGAAATATTTCGAATCATACGAATATACCAATGCTCGAAAGCATAAAGCGCGCTTGGAAGGCCTTGCCTCTAAGTAATGCTTCGACAAAAAGCAGCATTCCAAAAGAGTAGGGCCTAGGTTCTGCTCTTTTTTGTTTTTATCCAAAACAGAAATACCATGGCAACATCCCTCAAAAGTCTCAGCCAATATTCCGACAAAAACCTGGTGGATATGTCCACCAAAAAATTTGGCATCGTCGTCTCCGAGTGGAACGATGAAATCACCGAGGCCCTGTACAAAGGTGCCTTGGAGACGCTGCTGAAACACGGGGTAAAGAAATACAACATCTTGCGAAAAAACGTCCCGGGTTCATTCGAACTGTCGCTGGGGGCACAATGGCTCGCCCAACTTGACGAAATTGATGCTGTGATTTGCCTTGGTTGCGTGATTCAGGGCGAAACCCGCCACTTTGATTTTATTTGCGACGCGGTGGCCCACGGCATTACCAATGTCAGCCTCAAATTTAACAAACCGGTCATTTTTGGGGTTTTGACTCCGAACAACCAACAGCAGGCGCTCGACCGGGCAGGCGGCAAACACGGCAACAAAGGCGACGAGGCTGCCATCACTGCGATCAAGATGCTTGGATTTTAAATTTCAGATTTGAGACGCGAGATTTTAGATTTGAGTATTTCGTCATTTCGAACTTCTGACTTCCACCTTCGCACTTCTTACCAAACCTATTGACAATCAAATTAATTAACCATGAAAATCATGAAATTCGGGGGTACTTCTGTCGGCAAACCCGAGAGAATGCACCAAGTAAAAGACCTGATCACGCGGGATAGCCAGAAAAAAATCGTCGTGCTATCCGCGTTATCAGGAACTACCAACGCCCTAGTATCCATCGGCGAAGCGCTCGCCGAAGGCAAAAAAGACCTCGCGAAAGAGCGCATCGATACCTTACACAAACATTACCAGGCATTTTACCCAGAACTCCTCAAAACCGAGGCGGCAAGAAAAAAGGGTGAGAAAATCATTCAGGAACATTTTGAGTTTCTCAATATCTTACTGAAAATATCTTTCAATGAAGCCATCAACAGGGATATATTGGCACAAGGAGAGTTGCTCTCCACCAAGTTATTCTACACGCTTTTGCAGGAACTAGACATCAAGGCAGTATTTCTTCCAGCCTTGGACTTCATGAGCATCGACGAGAACAACGAACCTGAATTGAAGAAAATTAGTGAGAAACTGAAATCAATCCTGGCAAATTATCCACAAGACAGAATTTTTGTTACTCAGGGCTATATCTGTAAAAACCACCGCAATGAGGTCGACAACCTCAAGCGCGGCGGTTCGGATTATTCCGCCTCCCTTATCGGCGCAGCTATCAACTCAGAAGTCGTTGAAATCTGGACAGACATCGACGGCATGCACAACAACGACCCTAGGGTTGTCGACAAGACCAGACCAATTGCGCAGCTTTCATTCGATGAAGCGGCAGAATTGGCCTACTTCGGAGCAAAAATCCTCCATCCGGCTTCCATCTGGCCAGCACAACATGCCAACATCCCGGTGAAATTGCTCAACACCATGGAGCCCAATGCTCCGGGCACAACCATTACTTCAAAAGAACAAGGGACTGGCGTAAAGGCCTTGGCGGCAAAGGATGGGATTACAGCCATCAAAATAAAGTCCACGAGGATGCTGTTGGCATATGGCTTCTTGCGGAAAGTCTTCGAGGTTTTTGAGAAATACAAAACCTCCATCGATATGATCACCACTTCGGAGGTCGCCGTCTCAGTTACGATCGATGATTTGACACATTTGAAACAAATCGTCAAGGAACTCGAAGCTTTCGGAACCGTGGAAGTGGACAAAAACCAAACCATCATCTCCGTCGTTGGTAACATGATTGCCGAATCCAAAGGTACGTTGGCAAAAATCATGGACTGCCTCAGGGATTATCCAATTCGGATGGTATCCTATGGCGGAAGCAGACACAATGTCTCCTTGTTGGTGGAAGCAAAATACAAGAATGACGCGCTTAGAAGCTTGAACGAGGGCTTGTTTTCCTGGTAAAAAATCTCTGAAGCACGGAAAATTGAAAGTTATGAAAATGAGAAAAACGATTTGGATTGCATTGTTTGGCCTTTTTGGAATGGGACTATTTTCCTGTGAAAACGAACCTGAAACGCCCACCGACCCACTGTTTGAGCAACAGGTATTTGCGGTATCGGAAGTGATGTTCCAAAGATTCCTGATGGAAATCAACCTATCGTTTTTCAAAGGACTTTCAAAAAACGACCTAATCGGTGACATTTTGTTGAATCCCGCCGAAGTCGATTGTGCAAATACAACCTACATTTGGAACCCTGCTGCCCGGACCATGACAATAGATTATGGTCAATCATGCACGCCATCGACAGGATTCCGCAAATCGGGTAAAATCGTCATATCGATGCCAAGCGGTTCATGGACGGTTGGGTCTTCGGCTACATTGACTTTTGAAAACCTCATCATGGAACAGCGAAAGTTTGAAGGTTCAATCAAGATTGACCACGGGAACATCGTTTTTGGCGCGACCTACCGACAAACAACATCGTACCAGAACCTGCGATTTACACATGAAGACAACCAGGTCTCAACCCTCTCCGGAAATTTCAGCTCCCAAGTAAATATCGGTGAAGTCCTTACCAACTTTGATATTACAGGACAAGGAACTGGCAACTACAAGGGCATCGGAAATTTCCAAACGAACGTTACCGCCCCCTTGGAATATAGGCTCGTCTGTAGGGATTTGGGCAACAATGGATTCGCAAAGGGGGTTCTCGAATCAACATTTGCGGCAACCAACATACAGACTACCCCGGGAACTGGACCGCAATGCAGTGAAAGCCTTACGATCCGAATCGGAGATCAAATCAGGACCATCGCTTTCTAAACATTGCTGAAAAACAAACAGCGGCTACAAATTCCCTAAAATAGGGAGATTTGTAGCCGCTTCCGTTTGAATCCAATTCCAATTGCTTTAATTTTCGTTTCTTATTATCTGAAGCATGAGCGACATCAAGACCCTGGTATTGACAGATCGACAGATCCGCCAAAAAATCACCCGGATGGCCTACGAAATCTACGAGCGAAACCTCCATGAGGAACAAGTCGCATTCGCAGGGATCACCGGTATGGGCCATCGATTGGCTATTTTATTGGCGGATACACTTGCTGGCATTTCGCCAATCAAGGCCGAAGTCATCGAAATAGTACTGGACAAAGCAAACGTCGACAAGAGTGAGATCAAGTTGTCCAAGAGTCCAAGCGCAAAAAGCCACTGCGTGATCATCGTCGATGATGTGCTCAATACAGGAAAGACCTTGGTCTACGCGTTACAGCCGTTTCTGAATAGTGCCGTGAAGAAGATTGAAGTCGCGGTATTAGTCAACCGTTCTCACAAACTCTTCCCAGTCACTCCCGATTACACCGGGCTTGAGCTTGCCACCACGCTGAGCGAACATATCTCAGTTGATTTGCAATCCGAAAACCATACCGTACACCTTCACTAAGCTGAGATGTCTGTCCACAATTCGTCCAATATCAAGAGAATCACGACCCACATTCTTCAGGAAATGAAGATGCGGGGTGAAAAGATATCCATGCTCACGGCCTATGATTTTTCGATGGCAGGCATTATCGATAGCGCAGGAATCGATATCATCTTGGTCGGCGACTCCGCTTCCAATGTGATGGCCGGACATGAGACCACGCTACCGATCACTTTGGATCAAATGATATACCATGCCACCTCCGTCGTGCGGGGAGTGAGACGGGCTTTTGTGGTTGTAGACATACCGTTTGGATCCTATCAGGGAAACAGCTCTGAAGCGCTCCGCTCCGCCATCAGAATCATGAAAGAATCCGGCGCCCATGCCGTGAAAGTTGAAGGCGGCGCAGAAATCCGGGAATCTGTGGTGAGAATCCTCAGTGCAGGCGTCCCCGTGATGGGCCACTTGGGTCTGACACCCCAGTCGATCTATAAATTCGGAACTTATACCGTACGCGCAAAAGAAGAAGCCGAAGCCAAAAAACTCCTGGATGACGCCAAACTCCTAGAAGAATGTGGCTGCTTTGCAATTGTATTGGAAAAAATCCCCGCAGCCCTCGCCAAGCAAGTCGCTGAGACAGTTCAAATCCCTGTAATTGGAATCGGGGCGGGTCCCTATGTAGATGGGCAAGTGCTCGTTGTCCATGATATGCTCGGTATCAACCAAGAATTCAAACCAAGGTTCCTCCGGCAATACGCCAATCTGCAGTCTATCATGACTGAAGCGGTGCAGGGTTACATCAAAGATGTAAAGTCCAAATCTTTTCCATCTGACAAGGAAAGTTATTGATTGACCCAGATTTTGCGTATCTCCCTATCGCCTTCCACGCTTTCTATTTGAATCAGGTACAATCCCGGTGCCATGAATGGATATTGAATCTGTACGGGCCGATTGGCTGTCATTTCTATATCCTCCATCAAGATCTGTCCGAGGCTGTTGATCAACCTTGCTTTTGAAGTTTTTGATGCCATGATGAAAAATTCCCCCTGATTTGGATTGGGGTATACTTTTGTGAGAAAATCAGGGCTGGACGGATTGTCGCCCGTGGACTTCAAATATTCCAAACCTCCCGCTGTATTTCCTAAAACCAAATCGTGGCTATTGCCAAAGGCAGCAGCTATCGAACTGATCCATGTACTTCGACTCAATCGGGTAGGAACCTTTTCCCCTTGTCCCAAATCCAACTGTACGGGAAAATTCTCTGCGCTGCCCATAAAATCCCGTATAAGACGCAACTCGCCATTTTGGTCCACAAGGTATAACGAAGGCTCAGGACCTTGTATGACATGGACAGACAGGTTGCGTCGTGCAGGATTATCCGACAGTCCAAGGAAATTCCGCTCCAACAATTCCAAGCTTATACTTTCTCCGCGAACGACCTCGAAAAGCACCAACTCCCCCGTTTGCCTTGCCAAAAGCAGATAATCTTTTCCATTGTAGGCAAACGGCTCTACATGGTCCAAAGTCCTTATGCCCGTGCCGGCGAAAACAAGCTCCTGCATTTGGTCCTGAATGGCATTTTCACCGACCCAAACCCTCCTTTGGAGAAGGCCGGCGACCGTATCAATGCCTGATATCCAATACTCCCTGCCTCCTTGGCCTTTTACAAATTCGAAATACTGCAACTCCAACAAATCCCATGCAGACAATCCCAAATAATCCCTCTCCGCCAAAACCCAGTCATTTCCCTTTATATCAAGACGATATGCCAGGCCTACAACTTTTCCCTTCCACTTTGAATTTGCCGTAACGATCAGCGTTCCGTCTTCCTTCACCCCCTCAAAAAAGGGCCGTGAACTTTCCCCCAAATCCAACATCTGGTCCTGCAAAAACGGGCTGTAAACAGCTGACTTGGTTCCAAAACGCGGAAGAACAAAGATATTTTGTGAAAAATCGGCTTGAAATATCACCGATATCTCGGAAGTGTTGCTGCTTACGATCAATTCTGCCCGGTCCAAAAAAGCGGTGTGAAAAATCGGGAACTGCGGCAGCGGTCCGTAGCCAGGAAGCTCTTGGGAAAAGGACTCAAAAACCGGATCGTTGTTGCTGCCAAGGTTTGGAAGAAAATACAGGCTGCCGCATTCGTCCCTTCCCAAGAGTAGATCCCGAATCCCGTCCCCATCAAAATCCTCAAACAGGATCGAATGCCCGCCCGCATGTTGGACTCGTTTGTTTTCGTCAAGCCTTGCGAAAGGTACTCCCAAGCAAGAAATCCCAAAGCTAAAGGCACCGCAACCACAAAACTCAAAACCTCCCCAATGGCTTTCGGGAAATGCAAAACCGTCCACGTCGGCTTGCCCTTTGCGCTCCACGCTGGTATTTCTGTAGTATTCGAGGTAATCACCCGAGGCAAAATTGAAGGTAACGATATCCAGGTCGCCGTCTCCATCCAAGTCAGTAATTAAAGGAATATCGAGGTTATTTGCCTGGAGATTGGAGCCGTTGTCCAAGCGGAGAAAATTCTGGGCAAGCGTCCACTGCGGCTTGCTGGCACCCTTTGGGCTGCTATTTCGGTAGACTTTTATGCCGAAAGGACTGGAAGTGAAAATGTCCATTTTCCCATCTCCATCAAAATCCCGAAGGACCAAAAAACCGCTGATATCAGACGGAAAAGAATAGGCCAATCCTGCACGGAAATTGAATGACTCATTGTTTTTTGAAAAGACCAACACCCGTCGGGAATTGATGTCCCAAACGATCCACTCTTCAGTTCCATCCCCATCGAGGTCCATTTGCTGAAACTGGGCCGCATTGATACCAACGGCAAACGGCATTGGTAATTGTTCGCCATCAACAGAAATCGAAACTCCCTCACCAAAAGTAAAAACCTGCTGCGCCCAAGCGGGAAGACTCATGCAAAAAACCAAAATATACAAATAGAATGTTCTCACAAATCAAACTGGGCTTGGCGTACCAAATTAAACGAATGGACTGATAAAAGATGTTCCGCCTTTCCTTTAATTTTAGCCTGCGATTTTGACAGCTATGAACATCCCAAACCTCTACCAGCATTTTCTCCAGTCTACGGGCGTAAGCACAGATACCCGAAAAATCAATCCCGGGAATATCTTTTTTGCACTCAAGGGCCCCAATTTCAACGCCAATGACTTCGCTTCGAAGGCCTTGGAAATTGGAGCGGCCTTGGTTGTAGTCGATGAGGAACGGGTAGTTCCAGCGGGAGACGAACGCTATTTTCTTGTAGCGGATGCCTTGACTGCCTTGCAGCAACTGGCAAACCACCATCGACACCAACTCCAAATCCCAATCATCGGACTTACAGGAAGCAATGGAAAAACCACTTCCAAAGAACTCCTGAACGCGGTACTCAGCCGCAAATATAAAATCACTGCCACGCAGGGCAACCTCAACAACCATATCGGCGTGCCCCTGACCTTGCTCACGATCGGAAAAGACAGCGAGATCGCCATCATCGAAATGGGCGCCAACAAACAGGGTGACATCAAGGAACTCTGCGATATCGCGGAACCGACCCATGGATTCATCACCAATATCGGCAAAGCACATCTCGAAGGAATGGGTGGGCCGGAAGGTGTCCTGAAAACAAAAACCGAACTCTATCAGCATCTGCGGGAAAACAAAGGAACCGTATTTATCAATACGGCCGACCCGATTCTTTCGAACATGATCAAGCGGTTTGAAAACCCTGTCCTTTATCCGTCCACAGGGGATTATTGCGAAGTGTCTTTCGTTGAAGCTAATCCCTTCGTAAGTTTTAAAGTGGAAAATGATGACACGGTCCACCAGAGTTCACTGATCGGGGAATACAACTTTGGCAACATTGCGACAGCAATCACGGTCGGGAAATTTTTTGGTGTGCCGATTCATGAAGCTGTGAAGGGAGTGGTCCAATATGTACCCGCCAACATGCGCTCCCAACTCATGGAAAAACGCAGCAACCTGATTATCCTAGATGCCTACAATGCCAATCCCTCCAGCATGGAGGTCGCCATCAAAACGTTTGCCTCGATGAACAGGAAAAAACACAAGATGGTAATCCTTGGAGATATGTTTGAACTCGGTGAACATACCGAAGCAGAGCATCAAAAAATCGGCGAAATTCTTTCCCAATTCGGATTCGACAAAATCTGCCTTACCGGAAAACACATGCAGGCCGCCCTGTCCAAGGCTCCGATCTCCACCCTGTATTTCCCGGATCCGTTTTCCTTCCGAAATTGGCTGCAGGATTCCAAACTGGAGGATTATCAAATCCTTATCAAAGGCAGCCGCGGTATGAAGCTTGAAACCTTGGTGGATTTTATCTGATCCCCAAATAGGTATGGAGATTTTGCTATCTGCCCTGGGTGCAAATCAAATACCCAACAACTTAATTCGGTATTCTTTCGGAGTACTCCCCCCAAGTTTCCGAAAAGTCCTGTTGAAATACGAAAGATTCTGAAATCCAACCTGAAATGCGATCTGGGAAATTGACAAGTCAGTTTCCAGGAGGAGTTGGCAGGCTTGCTGAATGCGAATTTGGTTGAGAAATTCCGTGAAGGTTTTGCCCGTTCGTTCCTTGAAAAACCGGCAAAAAGCTTCTTTACTCATGATTGCGACATCGGCGACCTCCTGAAGCTGAACATTCCGGTGGCTTTGAGCCAAAATGTAGGACATGACCTGCGCCATTCTTTTCCCCTCGGACTCAGTAAAATCCCGCAAAGGTGTCAGCCTGTTAAGCAAACGGAGGCTTTTGGAATCCTGTAGACGCTGTAGAATCCCAAAGGTGGCCATTAACCTATCCCAACCTTGTTTGGAATCAAAAACCCTGAGTTGCTCTCCAACCAATTGCTTGATTCCTCCCTCCAAAGCATAGCAACCCTTGGTCTGGTGAAGCCATTGTTGCAAAGGAAAAAATTCAGCCACTTCCCACACGCCCTTTCCCAAGGCCTCAAAATCCAGAAAAAGGGAGTGCCCTAAAGAAAGTTTGTCGCTTTGCGGGTCAAAGTATTCAGGATCAGACCTGAAGACGTGGGGCATATTGGCCGAAAACAAAAACACATCCCCGGGTTCAAATCGCCCCAAATAATCCCCGACCATCAACTGCCCCCTTCCTTCCAAAATCATAGTCAACTGCCATTCGGGATGCTGGTGCAGTTTGTCGTAAAAATGCTTTTCAGCATCCACTTGGAAGCGCACGAACTCCTTGCTGGATTTTGGGATTTTAAAGGGAATTACTTTACTACCCATTTGCATTTTTGCGTCTAAAGTCAATCCAGAATTGCCTACTGCCAAATCGGACAATTCATTTTTGGTATAATATTAATCGATTTGAATTATTCAAAAATATATTCAAGTCAATATTGTACCAATAAACCCCAATTGGGTGCGGGACTGGGAGACAGGACTGAGCTAATTTTGATAAAAAAAAACAGAAACTATGAACTGGCAAGGCGTATTTCCGGCAGTGACGACCAAGTTCCACTCTGATGGAAGCTTGGACATGCCGTTGTTTTTCAAAAACCTAGATGCTCAACTTGAAGCCGGCGTCCACGGCATCATTCTCGGCGGCACGCTCGGAGAATCTTCAGTACTCAATTTGGAAGAGAAAATCCAGCTGACAACTCAGACCGTAAAGTACATAAATGGACGAGTACCGGTGGTACTCAACATTGCCGAGGGAGCGACCAGAGATGCAACCTTCTGGGCGGAGAAAGCTGAAGAAATGGGCGCTTCCGGACTGATGATTCTCCCTCCCATGCGCTATGCTGCGGATGCGCGGGAGACAGTGACTTATTTCAAAGACGTTGCAAAGAACACCAGCCTTCCCATCATGATCTACAACAATCCGGTGGATTACAAGACTTTGGTGACTTTGTCTATGTTTGAGGAATTGACTTCCATGCCCAATATCCAAGCTGTAAAGGAATCCACACGGGACATTTCCAACGTCACCCGGATGAGGAACCTATTTGGCGATAGGTTCAAAATTCTATGCGGGGTAGATACCCTTGCGATGGAAGAACTGCTGATGGGCGCTGACGGCTGGGTAGCCGGATTGGTCTGTGCCTTTCCGAAAGAAACCGTGGCCGTATATAACCTTTGCAAAGCAGGTAAAACCGAAGCAGCGCTTAAAATCTACCGTTGGTTCCTGCCCTTATTGGAACTCGATATCCATCCAAAACTGGTACAATACATCAAATTGGCTGAGCAAATGGCTGGAATCGGATCTGAGTATGTACGTGCCCCAAGACTTACTCTCATCGGGGAAGAGCGGGTAAAAATAGAGAACGTCATCAAGCAGGGTTTGGAGCACAGGCCGAAGATTTGAGACCTTCGACAGTTTCGATTAAGGACTTGGCATAAGCATCATGCGATCTAAAGTCGCTCTTATCCCCGTTCAACTCAAATTTCTTTGACGTTGGGTTCGGGATGATTACCTTATGACCGATTAAAATATCTCTCTTTCCATATGAACCTAGACCACATCTTCCGATCTGCCCAGGAGGCGTTCCTATTCTACAAAAATGTAACCGGGAAAGAAAAAGGTGCTTTCCTTCGCAAAATCGCGGATGGGCTCGAGTCTGTTAAAGCGGATTTGATCCCATTGGCTGCACGTGAGTCTAACCTGCCCGAAGGTAGAATCACAGGTGAACTTGGCAGAACGGTAGGCCAGATTAGGTTGTTTGCCAATTTGGTAGAAGAAGGAAGTTGGGTTGAAGCAACGATCGACCATGCCGACCCCAACAGAAGCCCCATACCCAAACCAGATATCCGTAGGTTTCTCACACCGCTAGGTCCAGTGGTGGTATTCGGCGCCAGCAATTTCCCCTTGGCTTTCTCGACCGCAGGAGGCGATACCATTTCTGCCCTGGCAGGTGGATGTCCGGTCGTCTACAAAGCCCACCCGGCGCATCCGGAAACGTCTTTGTTGGTCGGAAAAGTAATCCAAAGAGCCATTCAGGATTCAGCATTCCCCGAGGGAATTTTTACACACGTAGTCGGAGGAATTGCAGAGGGACAAGCCTTGGTACAGCATCCATTCGCCAAAGCGGTAGCCTTCACCGGCTCACACAGGGGTGGGATGGCATTGTTTGAGTTGGCTAGCAGAAGACCTGAACCTATCCCCGTCTATGCCGAAATGGGCTCTGTAAATCCGATTTTTACTTTTGAAAAAAAACTGGAAAAGGATATCACCGGCTACGCCAAGTCATTTATCGCTTCGCTTACATTGGGTGTCGGTCAATTCTGTACCAACCCTGGATTGATTTTCGTCCCAAGATCACAGGAAGCTGCTTTTTCTGCTGCCATTAAGGCCGAATTGGAAGAGATCGCCGCGGCACCCATGCTGCATGAAGGCATCGCTTCGGCCTATTATGATGCCCTGCAATATCTCCAAAGTCGACATGAACTCGAATGGGTGAAAGTAGCCGCCGCAAAAGACCTCATCAAGGGTCATCCGGCATTGGCAAAGATCAAAGCGACAGATTGGCTGAGTGACAACAAATTCCAAGAGGAAGTCTTTGGTTCCTTTGCCTTGATGGTTGTGTACGAATCGGAGTCCGATCTGATGGAAGTCGCACAAAAACTTCATGGCCAATTGACGATCACCATTTGGGCTGAGTTGAGCGAACTGACCGATAAGCTTTACCTCATCAATTTATTGGAAGAAAAATGCGGGCGTATGCTCTATAAAGGAGTGCCAACCGGAGTCGAAGTCGGATACGCAATGCAACATGGAGGTCCTTATCCGTCCACTACGGATAGCCGAAGTACCTCCGTCGGAGTACATGCCATCAAGCGCTTTGTACGTCCGATCGCGTTCCAAGACATGCCGGAAATCCTTCTCCCCGATGCACTTCGTGACGACAATCCGTTACAAATCTGGCGAATGGTCGATGGGAAATGGGGGAAATAAGGATAAAGGCTAGAAGTACGAAGTTAGAAGTTAGAGACAAGTCAGCAGATTCAAGACTTATGGTTTGAGGAATGATAAGAGAGACTCCTCACCTTCGAACAGTAAAAAACGAGATGATTGCCTGCGTCAATCTAGCGCTTGCAATTCTTATGCAGGCAAATAACCTTGTAGCATTCCAAACCTTTCAACGTTGAAACCTGATTGCCACTGATCCCAATTTTCCAATCTTCCAATTTTCAAATCAACCAATCCGTTTCTGCCCATGCCTTCTAGACATACTTTCTCCTGCATCGATGCACATACCTGTGGCAATCCAGTAAGGGTTGTCTCGGGGGGAGTCCCTTTTCTAAAGGGGAACAGCATGCTCGAAAAACGCCAGTATTTTCTTGAAAACCTGGATTGGATACGGACAGGGCTCATGTTTGAGCCACGGGGACATGATATGATGTCTGGCTCCATGCTATTCCCGCCCCACGACCCGGAAAACGATTTTGCGGTATTGTTTATCGAAACCTCGGGATGTTTGCCGATGTGCGGTCATGGCACGATTGGCACGATCACGGTCGCTATTGAGGAAGGATTGATTCATCCAAAGACTCCTGGCTTTCTTCGAATGGAAGCACCTGCGGGCTTGGTTTTGGTCGAGTACAAGCAGGAAGGCAAAAAGGTCAAATCCGTGAAGCTTACGAATGTCAAAAGTTATCTAGCAGCGGAAGGACTGGAAATCGAAATCGAGGAACTGGGAAAACTGACCGTAGACGTGGCCTATGGCGGGAATTTTTACTGCATCGTCGATCCACAGGAAAACTTCGCCGGATTGGAGCATTATAAAGCGGAGCAGCTGATTTCATTGGCGAGAAACCTACGGCAAGAAATGAACAAACGCTACGAATTTGTCCATCCCGAGCATGAAAAAATCAGGGGGCTATCCCATGTGCTTTGGACGGGAAAAACCATCGACCCAACAAGCACTGCAAGGAATGCCGTCTTCTACGGTGACAAAGCCATTGACCGATCCCCATGTGGGACGGGCACTTCCGCGCGCATGGCCCAATGGCATGCGAAAGGTTGGCTGAAACCGGGAGACGAATTCATCCACGAAAGCTTCATCGGGTCCAAATTCATCGGAAGAATCGAGCAGGTAACCGAAATCGCGGGAAAGCCTGCAATCGTGCCGAGCATAGAAGGCTGGGCAAAGGTCTTCGGCTACAACACGCTCATACTTGATGATGACGATCCTTATTTGCATGGTTTTCAGGTGATATAGAGAGAAAAGAAGCGAGAGCAAAGAACCACGATTCTGAACTGCTAAACTCAAAATGGACTTGCACGCATGAAAATTGAACGATCCAGTTGCCGGGGGCATTTTGGGAATATCCATTTCTTTAAATGAAACTATCACCATCGCCGCAGCAAAACCTTGGCTTTTTGTTTTTTGGGATTCTGCTGGTTTCCTTTAACCTCCGTCCGTCGATAACCGCCGTAGGGCCGTTGATTCCGCTGATACGGGAAGATTTGGGACTGAGCAATGGATGGGCCGGCTTTTTGACCACCCTTCCTCTGTTGACGTTTGCTACTTTCTCGTTGTTTGCTGCAGGAATAGGAAAAAGACTGGGCCTTGCTAGGGCGATCTTTGTAGCACTTTTTGTTTTACTCGTGGGAAGTATCTGGCGGGTGTCGGGCGGCAAGCTTTCACTGTTTCTTGGAACCAGCCTGACCGGTATCGGAATCGTCATCTGCAACGTACTCTTGATTCCATTGATCAAAAAACGCCTGCCGGGTAAACTTGGCTTGGTGACTGCCTCCTATACGACAGGCATGTCATTATTCGCGGCGATTGGCTCGGGTATTTCGGCCCCTTTGGCTACTGATTGGAGCTGGGGATGGAGGGGCTCGCTGTTGTTTTGGGTGGGCTTACTCATCGTCGGATTGGCAGTTTGGTTTCCCCAAATCAGTTTTGACAATGAAAAATCCCCGACAACAACCACACAAAGCCCAAAGGTAAATGTCTGGAAATCCCGCCTGGCTTGGAACGTATGCCTTTTTATGGGGGTGCAATCGATGCTTTACTTCACCATCATTGCTTGGCTACCGGATATGCTCGTGGCAAGAGGCTATAGCCTGGGACGGGCTGGGCTTATCCTGTCTTTGATGCAAGTGGTAGGGCTATTGGGATCCTTTTTTGCGCCCATGTTGGCGGTGCGATTCCGCGACCAAGTCGGTATGGTCATCGGTATTGGCCTGATGTATTTGCTAGGGTTTTCCAGTCTACTGTCAACGACGGCCCTTATCAACTACGCCGGGCTGACACTGGCAGGGCTGGGTTTGGGCGCATCCGTATCTTTGGCCTATACCATGATTGGCCTCCGGACCGATTCCGAACAAAGCACAACGGCACTCTCGGGCATGGTCCAGTCGACGGGCTATTACATGGCCGCATTGGGTCCGGTGCTTTTTGGGATTGCGTTTGATGTATTTGGGGATTTGAACCTGCTCATCGGATTGATGCTGGCCTGTTCGGTCCTGTACATTTACTTTGGGACTAAATCAGGCAAATCCGAACTGATCTAGACTTTTTCCTACAAGCCGTGCCGACAAAGGTGTTAACTTTGTACCAAAACCAAGAAACCGAGATGGAGGAGCATTTGCTTTCATTGGGAGTGCCAAAAGAAGTGTTCGATTATGTGGTGATGCCGCTCTTGATATTCTGTGCGCGAGTCATGGACGTATCGATCAACACCCTGCGCATCATGTTCGTGATGAATGGGAAAAAGAAAATCGCGCCGATTTTGGGCTTTTTTGAATCGCTGATTTGGCTTCTTGCAATCGGTCAGATTTTCCAAAACGTCAACAATCCCATGTCCTATGTGGGATACGCGGGTGGGTTTGCGATGGGAACCTTTATCGGAATGACCATAGAAGAAAAACTCGCGCTCGGTAGAGTTTTGGTTCGCGTGATCACCCCAGAACCGATGATCGAACTGATTGACTACATGAAGGAGCGGAATTTTCGTTTCACCAACGTGGGCGGGGAAGGACGATTTGGCAAGGTTAATCTCCTATTCACAGTGATGAAACGCGAAGACCTTCAAGAATATGTGGAAAAGATAAAATCCATCAACGACAAAGCATTCTATACCATCGAAAGCGTGAAACGCATCAGCGAAGATGACCTCAACGTAATGGAGGATAGGCCAAGGTTTACAACCAAGTTGAGAGGTCTGGTTCGGAAATAAAAAAACCCTTCGGCGTACATCCACCGAAAGGTTTGATAAAAAAAGCTACGTATTGATTTTTATTTTGCCTGGGGAATAAAGCTCATCAGCTCTTTTGCCCCATCCATGAGCGTGAGTTTGTCTTTTCCGACTTTCAGATTTTTAACTTGTGCGAGCGCACCCAGAAAATCCGTCTCCATTTTCCCTGCATCGCCCGCACAGGCCATTTTCGTCATGGCACCGGGGTCGAGACTCAAATTTTTCCCATCCAATGCAAACTTCCCGTTGAAGTTGTTGCAACCGGTGTTCCCGGCCAGCTTTCCCCCATCAAGGAAACTGAGGCTGGGTATCTTTCCAAGTAGTTTGCTAGGATCGAGCGCCTTTCCCATGAGGGAGTTCAGGACCCAATTGTTGCCCGTGAGTAAACTCAGGGGATTCAAACCTCCCAAGGAACTGCAGGAGGAAAAGCTCAGAAAAACCGCGAGCAGCAGAACAGAAGAATACTTTTTCATAAATGATTTATCGATTAATAACCCGTGAAAGGATAAAATTATAAAGATAAACTTGAATATTTTTGACTTCATTCACATTTTTTGAAATGATAGCAACAAAGTATTTTCTCTGGCCAAATCCGTTTCCAGCCAGATCAATTCTGGCTTCTTGAACTTGATTGAAATAAAGTTTTGCTTTTACAATTAATCAATGGACAATTTTTCACTCAATTCAATAAAGAAAAAACAATCTATCCATCGATCATTTGAAAAAAACACAAATTGGTTTTGGATTGTGGGTTTTTGTACTTAAGATTGTCGCATCAAAAAAATGGGTTATGTTTTTAGCCAACTCCAGCAGCCTTAGTGCCTTTTTCTGTATGGAAATGCAGGAAAGTAGCTGCCATATTCGCATGACCCCTGCTACATTTTTCACTACCACCATTACGGGGTAGTCCCGTTCCAGCCACGATATAGCCCCAGTTCGAGTGGACCTAGATAGGTTCATTGTCCTTGATATACATTTTACATCCAGCATTTATGAAAATTCTCAAATTCGGAGGTTCATCGGTAGCCAATCTCGAAAATATCAGAAAGGTATTTGCGATCATCCAAAAACAGATCAAAAAAGAGGAAATAGCGGTTGTTTTCTCGGCTTTGGGTGGCGTGACGGAAATCCTGCTCCAAAGTGCCCAAAAGGCCAAAGAGGGCGACAGATCCTATATTGATGAAGTCAAGATACTGGAAGATCGGCATTTTGAACTCGTCCGCCAATTGATCCCGATCCAGTCGCAAAGTACTGTCTTGACTTATGTGAAAGTCAGGTTCAATGAACTGGACGATCTGTTTCATGGAGTGTATTTGATCAAGGAATGCTCTGCCAAGACACTGGATTATGTAGCAAGTTTTGGGGAGCGGCTTTCCGCATTTATCCTTGCCGAGGCGCTGAAGATCGAAGAACTACCCGCTGTATTCGTAGATGCGCGGGATTTGGTACGAACAAACAATCGGTTTGGCAATGCCAAGGTCGACTTTTTCACCACCAACGATCTCATCGCCGATTATTTCCATAGCCATCCGGGCCTGAAGATCATCACTGGCTTCATAGGATCTACAGAAAAGGGAGAAACCACCACCCTCGGCAGAAGCGGTTCCGATTATACAGCAGCCATTTTCGCATCTGCACTCAATGCTGATTCGCTCGAAATCTGGACCGACGTATCAGGGGTTTTGACCTCCGACCCGAGGTTGGTCTATTCCGCATTCACCATCCCGCAGTTGACCTACAACGAGGCGATGGAGCTTTCCCATTTTGGGGCAAAGGTGATTTTCCCGGCCACCATGCAGCCAGCGATGCGGAAAGGAATCCCAATTTACATCAAAAACACCTTTGATCCCGAAAATCCCGGCACCTTGATCAGCAATGAATCCGGCAACGGGAAATTGATCAAGGGGATCTCTTCCATGTCGGGTATCTCACTGCTCAATATCCAAGGTGCAGGTCTCATCGAAGTAGTCGGCGTGAGCCGAAGGGTATTTGGTTCGCTGGCAGACGCCGGAATCAACGTCATCCTGATCAGCCAGGCGAGCTCTGAGCATAGCATTTGCATCGCCATCAAGACCACGGAGGTCATTGCTGCCAAGGAATCCATCGAAAAGGAGTTCCTGTACGAAATCAAAAACGGCGAAATGGATCCCGTTTTGGTTGTTTCCGAAATGGCCGTCGTGGCCGCGGTCGGCGAAAACATGAAGCATAACCCCGGCGCAAGCGGACGGATGTTTCAGGCATTGGGCAGGAACAATGTCAACGTCTTTGCCATTGCCCAAGGAAGCTCAGAGCTGAACATATCGGCGGTAGTATCTCAGGCGGATTTGCAGAAAGCCCTGAATGCACTCCACGAAGCGTTTTTCCTTTCTGACAACAAAGTACTTCACGTATTTCTTGTGGGTGTAGGACTGATTGGCAAGACACTCATCCGGATGATCGCCCAGCAGCGAAAAAAACTGATGCAGGAAAATGACTTGGATATCCAAATCCACGGAATTGCCAATTCCCGCTATATGGCCTTCGACGAAGACGGATTCGACTTGGCAAACTGCCCACTTCCGCAAGATGCCAAAGGCGCCAAGCCGATGGATATCAAAAAATTTGTGGCACAAATGGAAGAGATGAACTTCTCCAACTCGGTGTTTGTAGATTGCACTGCCAGCCAGGACGTAGCCGATGTCTACGAACAGGTTTTGGAAGCAAAAGTTGCCTTGGTGACTCCTAACAAAAAGGCTAACTCCGGCAGCCTCGAAACCTATAAGGGCCTTAAAAAACTCGCCTACAAGCGTGGCGTGAAATTTCTCTACGAAACTAATGTCGCCGCGGGACTTCCCGTGATCAGCACGCTCCAGGATTTGATGCTATGTGGAGATAAGGTGCTCCGAATCGAAGCAGTGCTGAGCGGATCCATGAACTTCATCTTCTCCGAATTGGAAAAAGGGACTCCTTTCAGCGAGGTAGTAAAGCAAGCCAAAGAAAAAGGGTACACCGAACCTGACCCTCGGGACGATCTGAGCGGGATGGATGTTGGCAGGAAAATATTGATCCTGGGGCGAGAGGCGGAGCAAGACCTCCAATTTGAAGACATCCAAATACAAAGCATGGTCCCCGCCGACTGCGTGGATGCGCAGTCCGTGGAAGAGTTTATGGCGAAACTTCCAGCCCATGACGCTGAGTTTGCCCACCTCCTCGCCGAAGCAAAATCCAAAGGAGAAAAACTCCGATTCATGGCTACCTTGGAAAATGGAAAAGCGATGGTCGGACTCAGAAGTATCGACAGCAGCCATCCATTTTATACCTTGAAAGGATCGGACAATATGATCCTATTCACGACCGAGCGGTATCACGACTTTCCGATGATTATACGCGGACCAGGTGCAGGCGCCGATGTAACTGCGGCAGGTGTATTTGCGGACGTGATCAGATTGGGAAATTTCTCCAGATAATGAAAAAAACCGTCACCGCCTTCGCTCCGGCCACCGTGGCCAACGTATCCTGTGGATTTGATATCCTCGGTTTCGCCATCGACCAAATGGGCGATAAGGTCACCGTTACGCCCAACGATCTCCAGCAACTCAGGGTCATTGGCATCAGTGGTGACGGCGGTAAACTTCCCCTCGAGCCGGAGAAAAACACTTGCTCCGTGGCGATCCAAGCAATGTTGGATCATTTGGAATCCAATCAGGGAATCGACATTTACTTGGAAAAAGGGCTGCCACTAGGTTCTGGTATGGGTTCATCGGCTGCCAGCGCTGCAGCAGCATTGGTCGCCGCAAATGAATTGCTCGGAAATCCTTATAACAAAATCGGCTTGGTGCCTTTTGCCATGGAGGCCGAACGTATCGCCTGTGGTTCTGCCCATGCGGATAACGTTGCCCCATCGATTTTGGGAGGCTTTGTACTGATTCGTGATTATCATCCATTGGACATCATCCCCTTGCCGGTACCCCAAAACCTGTTCTGTACCCTCGTTCATCCACATATAGAACTCAGGACAGCCGATTCGAGAAGCGTTTTGCGCAAACAACTTTCGCTCAAGGAAGCGGTCATGCAGTCAGGAAACATTGCGGGCTTCATCGCCGCTTTATATGAAAACGATCTCGCGCTTTTGGGACGTTCTTTAAAGGATGTAATTGCTGAGCCATCAAGAGCGCTACTGATTCCTGGGTTTTATGAATTGAGGTCAGGAATCCAGTTCCTGGGCGCGCTCGGTTCCGGAATTTCCGGTTCGGGACCCACGATCTTTATCCTCTCTCCCGACCAAAAAACGGCCGAAGCCGTTGGCGGGAAAGCGAAGGAAGTATTCGCGCAAATCGGCCTTGGTGTCGATGTGTTCGTCTCCGAAGTGAATAAGCGGGGCGCGTTTGTGATTTGAGGCAACAGACACAAGACACAAGAAGTAAGACACAAGACTTAAGGTAACTCAATCCTTTCATTGCCTATCAACTTGGGCATAGTTACAATAGACTAGATTCAAACCGCAAGGACCAAAAACCGCTCTGGATCACTCAGAATCAAAACCAAAACATCGCATAAATTGGAAGGTAATTTCTCAATCTTCCAATTCTCAAGTTTTCCAATATTTAACAACCTTCTCCCCATGCATTTCTACAGCACCAACAATCCAAACCACATCGTCAGTCTCAAGGAAGCTGTGGTCAAGGGACTTGCGCCGGACCAGGGTTTGTACATGCCGGTTAATATTCCCAGACTTCCCGGGCGGTTCTTCAATGAATTGCCAAGAAAAACCTTTCGTGAGATCGGTTATGAGGTGATTGGGGCACTTTTTAAAGAAGATCTGAGTGACGCGCAGATCAAAGAACTCGTTGACCATACCTTGGCATTTGACGCGCCTTTGGTAGAAGTTGAAAAGGATGTCTATTCACTGGAGCTTTTCCACGGGCCGACATTGGCATTCAAAGATTTCGGCGCTAGGTTTTGCTCGAAGTTGATGGCCATGTTGATGCAGGGTGAAAATCGCAAAGTCAGGGTACTTGTCGCCACATCGGGGGACACAGGGAGTGCTGTGGCAAACGGATTTTTCAAAGTGGAAGGCGTAGAAGTCATCGTCCTGTATCCGAAAGGAAAAGTGAGTGAGTTACAAGAAAAACAGTTTACGACCTTGGGGGAAAACATTACCGCTTTGGAAGTAGACGGGGTTTTTGATGATTGCCAAGCTTTGGTGAAGCAGGCTTTTCTCGACCCAGAATTGAACGAGAAAATGCTGCTCACTTCTGCCAATTCAATCAACGTCGCTAGATGGATTCCCCAGTGTTTGTACTATTTCTATGCTTACTCCCGATTGTCAAAGACGGACAAAAGAGTCGCAGTTTCCGTCCCAAGCGGTAACTTCGGCAATCTCGGTGCGGGAATATTGGCCGAAAGGATGGGCCTGCCCATCGACATGTTCATTGCTTCGACCAATGTAAACCGTGTGGTGCCTGATTTTTTGGCGGGAAGTCATTTTGAAGCCAAGCCTTCCATCGCTACCATCAGCAATAGCATGGACGTGGGAAATCCTTCGAATTTCTTCAGGCTATTGGCTTTGTATGGCAATGATGAGGCACTTTTCCGCAAAAAGGTAAAGGGCTTCTACTTCGGTGACCAAGACACACAGCGTGCCATGGTCAAAATCAAGGAAGAAACCGGTTACATCATGGACCCACATGGTGCCGTCGGCTATCTTGGATTAAGGAATCTCATGAAAATGCATCCAGGTGAGTTTGTCGGGATATTCCTCGAGACTGCCCATCCCGCCAAATTCAAATCCGTCGTAGACGAAACCTTGGGCATCGACCTACCGATTCCAGAGAGATTGCAGGCGTTTATGAAAGGCAAAAAAGAGGTTGTGGGTATGGGAAAGAGCTTTGGGGAGTTTAAGGGGATTTTGATTGGATTGGATGGTACCGCTTAAAGAATCCTTTACCTCATTTCGCAAGCGTACAAAACATAGCCTCCGCCAACCTTCGTCCCGATCAAGAAACTATCTCCTCCATCGCTGAGCCTATACTTCTTCTTCAATTCATCGGCCGAAAGGGCATAGTTTCGGGTAATCACGTTCACCTTTCCGTCAGGAAAAAGTAACTTAAGTTGCTTCTTGTGATCCTTGATTTCCTCTTTGATTTCAAATACCCGGCCCGGCACCTCTCCCTTCAAGTCATCACAAGAATACAAGTGGGAATTGGGATGGAGTTTTTTCAATCCGAACCTTTTCCCAAAACTCCGGAAGGCTCCTGCTTTCAATATGGCGGCATTCGGTTCGACGAGGAACTTCCCAACAAGTCCGAAAATACTTTCACTCGTTTCCTCCTCCTCATAGGTGAATGAAAACTCTGTAGCTGCATTGGCAGGCAAGTCTACAGCCCTAATCACTCGATCTACTTTCGATGCGTCCCTCTCCCAAAAAAGCAGAACCTCTTTCACCTCATTTTTGACCGAAACGACCCAGATTTGTTGAACATCGGGGATTTCCGAAATCGCCTGCTTGATATCCAACATCGGTGAACTCTTGATCAGGATGGATTTTGATTTGGATCGCAGCAGGTTCCAATGTCCGACCACATCCGGTTCGCAATCGGCTAGCTTGTACAGTTTTTGGTTCCCCTCCCCCCTTCGCGCCGGATCGACATAGGTCAGGTCGAACACCCGATCCGACTTGGCAAAAAATTCCAAAGAATCCCCGGTCACTACTTCAAGTTTCCCAGGCACCATCAAGTCAAAATTGTGTCGGACGGTATCCGCCAAATCCGCATTCCGCTCACAATAAATCGCCTGCTCGAAATGCTTTGATAGAAAAAAAGTATCCACGCCAAACCCTCCCGTCAGGTCGATCATCACCTGGCCATGCCCTAGTTTGGATTTGAATTTGGCAGTTTCCTCCGAAGAAGCTTGCTCCAAGGAAAGGCTTGCAGGGAAAACGATATCGAGGTTTGCCACCCAAGTTGGCAGCTTGCTTTTCGCCTTTTGCCTGGCCTGTATCTGCTGCACAGCAAACTTCAGATCAAAGTCGACCTTTCCGGAATACCTAAAAAGCAATTGTGCAGGATCCTCCCGAAGATGGTCCTGCACAAATTTTTTCATTGATTCCGTATATGTCGATTGATTCATGGGCCAGATCAATGGACAAAATATGGATTTTTTTTCTTAGGCCATGCTATGTTCCAACAGGTATTCGGCGATTTGTACGGCGTTGGTAGCTGCGCCTTTGCGGAGGTTATCGGCCACGATCCACATGTTCAGGGTATTTGGCTGGGATTCATCCCTTCTCAGACGCCCTACAAATACCTCGTCACGCTTGTGGGCAGTGAGCGGCATCGGATAGATCTTGTTGGCTGGATCGTCCTGCAGCACCACTCCCGGAGTATTTGCCAGGATCTCCCGGACTTCGTCCAAGTCAAAATCCTTGTGGAACTCCACGTTGACAGACTCTGAGTGCCCGCCCATGGTTGGGACGCGGACGGTTGTCGCAGTCACTTGGACGCTCTGGTCGCCAAATATCTTCTTGGTCTCATTGACCATCTTCATCTCCTCTTTCGTGTATCCATTGGGTTGGAAAACGTCGATATGGGGAAGCACATTCATGTCAATCCTGTAAGGATACACCATTTCAGCTGGCTCTCCCGCACGCTCGGCCATCATTTGGTCCACCGCTGCTTTTCCTGTTCCGGTCACAGACTGATAGGTAGACACAACGATGCGCTTGATACCATATTTCAACCTGAGTGGGTTCAACACCACCACCATTTGGATGGTTGAGCAGTTGGGATTGGCGATGATGCGGTCATCAATCCTTAGGTCCTTGGCATTGATCTCCGGAACCACCAGTTTCTTGGTAGGATCCATCCTCCATGCCGAGGAATTGTCGATCACAATCGTGCCAACTGCCGCGAACTGTGGAGCCCATTCCAAAGAAGTGCTTCCACCTGCGGAAAAAATTGCGACGTCAGGCTTCTCGGAAACAGCCTGTTTCAATCCTATCACCTTATATTCCTTACCCTTGAAGGTCATGACCTTGCCAACAGACCTTTCGCTGGCGACCAAGAGTAATTCGTCAAAGGGGAAGTTGTGCTCATCCAGCACTTCTAGGATTTCCGAGCCCACCAATCCGGTGGCTCCTACAACGGCTAGTTTCATTTTTCTAAATTGTTAAATGGATTTTTTGAATTGAACCGCAAAGGTAAACCAAGAATTCCCATTTCTAACAGAAAATCGGGAAGAAATTGGGTTTCTTTCAATGAAACGGCCAAAATCCTGAAAAATATTGAACAGAAGGAAGTTAAACGTTTACAAACGGGATGAAAACGGAGAGATTCTTTATTTTCATCCCGATGGTTTTGTCTGCGAAAATAACGATCGTTCCAGTAATCCTTGCCTGGGTGATGTTGGGGTTTGTTCCCAAAGTAGCTGCTCAGGTACAAGGATTTGAGGATGCGTTCGAAATTGTCAGCCATCCGGAGGAGTTTTTGCCATTTTGGTCTGCCAACGAGGTGAGGAGCACCAGCTCAAGGATTTTTCAGGCGCCGGGCAAAGGAAGGAACGATTCCAAAGCCTTGGCAATTCAGCCGCTGAGCACCTTCGAAGGGCAAGTATTTTTCCGAATCGAAAACTTGGATTTCCAAAACCCCAAATTGGCCTTTTTCGCCCGGACGGAATCCAACGGAACGGGCAACCGACCTGCTTTGCTTTTCCTTTCGTTTGCCAGGGAAGGAGAAACGGTGTTCACCAACAATATACAGATCGGAAATTCCGAAACTTTTCCCAACAAGAACACAGCATTTCAACTGTTCGAAATCCCAATTCCCGAACCATTCAAAAACCTGCGAAACTTCACCATCCGGTGGTCTATTTCGGTCGGGCCGGGAACTGGTTCTGCTGCGAGGGTTTTCTTGGATGATATAGGCCTGTGGGAATCGGATGCGGTTGTGGATCCGATAAAATTCCTCCAAACCAAGCCTTTGAACCCCTTCTGGGTGGAACTCGGTGCTGACCGAGAAATGGATGAAATCGGGCTGAATCAGATTCGTTTAAATGGAAATCCACCATTTTCGGTTATTCAGCCAAACGATACGCTAATTTGGATAGAGTCATCCGAACCACTGCCAGCCTCCCCGATCGACATTGAACTCTATGAAGTAAAGGAAAAATCAGGCGCTATCACTCCCGAGGTTCTTATTTCCATTCCAAACGATGTAATACGGCTAGGCAGAATTGCCCCCATTTCCCCCGAAGTGCTTTTGGTGCAGTTTTCACATCCCTACACACAGCCCTCTGTCAGCCAGACTGCAAAATTCCTCATCAATGGAAAAAACCCCAAAGACGTTGAATTGTTGGCTGATGGCTTTTCGATCAAGCTCAGGCTGAGCGAAGAACTTGTCCCAGGGAAGTCTTTCATTCTTGAATGCAGGGAAATTACTTCCGCATTGTCAGGCGGCACAGCTCCAATCCTTCGAGAAACAGCCTTTTTTGTGGATGGCATTTCGGAGGTCCAAGCAATCGATCCAAAAAGCATTTTGATTTCCCTGAAAGAGCCGGTCCGTACAGAAGATGTCGGCAAGGAAAAGTTTGGATTCCAAGATAGCCCCGAGATCGCATTCAAATTGGAATTTCCAGACCATAAGACCATCTTGCTTCGGACGGAGTTCGAATTGGAAGAAGAGAAAGAATATCTCCTCCAAATTCCCCCGATGACAACGGTTCGGGGCTTTACTTTACCGGGAATCTGGAAGACCGTCGTTTGGGATAAATCCCCACCCGAGTTGACCTATGTGGTCCCTGTTCAGACAAACAAGCTTATGTTGGTCTTTTCCGAAAATTTGGATCCTGCCTTTGCCCTCAACAAAGATGCCTATCGGATTGGGACAGATACTCCCAGCTCCGTCGAACTTCAGCCAAAGCCCAACCAAGTGCTGACTGCTTGGAAACAGAGTTTCTTGGAAGGTTCAGACTATCTTTTAGAAATCTCCGGCATTTTCGATCTGCAAGGAAACCAAAACAACTTGCAAAAATTCCCATTCACCTACGAAAAACCCAATCCGATAGGCTTTAAGTCTATCGTCATCAATGAAGTTATGCCTGCGCCAAGGGCAGGAAATAGTCTTCCCAACGCCGAATATGTCGAAATAATCAACACCGGTGAAAGCCGAATCTTTCTTGGCGGGATGCAATTGGCCAATTCGAGAAGGCAAAGCCAAATACCTTCCATTTCCCTGGATTCAGGCGAACTCCTCATCCTTTGTTCACGCACACATGTACCGCTATTGAGCAGATATGGCATGGTGCTCGGACTAAGCAACTGGCCAAGCTTCCTCAATTCGGGAGACAATATCCGATTGATCTCAGCAGAGGGTGAAGTTTTGGATAGCCTCAAATACACGACCGCGAGTTTTGGGGGAAGCACCTTTGCAGGCGGAGGATACAGTCTGGAAATCGTCAATCCGTACTTGGAGTGCTTTTTACCCACCAATCTCAAGGCTTCCCAAGCGCCGGAAAGGGGAACTCCCGGAAAACAAAACTCAGTCTTTGACCCGAGCCCGGATTTGACACCGCTCCGTTTTATCGAAAGTCTGGTGATCAATGATAGCCTCGTTGTGTTTCGATTTAACAAGAACCTGCAACCAACAATTTCGAAGGTAGATGTGGAAATTACACCAAGGATCGACATTCGGAAAATCAGTTTAGGTTCCGAGCCAAACGAATTGTTCCTCGAACTTTCCCCGGGAATTTTAAAAAACACAATTTATCGTCTTGCGGTAAAAAATCTCCGCGCCTGTACCGGCAACGCGCTCGAAGATGACTCCCAAATCGTTTTCGTCAAGCCTTCTAAAGGCGAAACAGGAGACTTGGTCATCAATGAGGTGCTGTTTAATCCAAGGACGGGCGCACCAAAGTTTGTCGAGATCTACAATACCTCAGAAAAATACATCAATCTCAGGGACTGGAAATTGGCCAACTTGGACGGTGATGGAATGGTCGCTAACCGAAGAGTGGTTTTTGATACAGACTATCTACTAGCCCCAAAAAGCTATCTTGTTTTCACCACCGACATCGAACAACTAAAGGCAGAATACCCAAAAGGTATCGAGAGCCAGTTTGTAGCGCTAAACCTGCCAAGCTATCCGGTTCAGGCGGGAAACGTTGTTTGGATGAATCCGGATGAATCAATTCAAGAAATATTCTCCTATGACGAATCAATGCATCACCGCCTTTTGAAAGAAAAGAAAGGTGTCTCTTTGGAAAGATCTTCGCCCTGGATTCCCGCATCCGATCCCAACAATTGGAAGTCCGCATCAGCATTCGAAGGATTCGCAACGCCGGGATATCGGAACTCCACAAACTATGAGATGAATTCAGGAGTTGGAATTACCGTCGAACCAAAGGTCTTTTCACCCGACGCTATTGGCGGTGAAAGGTATACCACGATCGGTTATTCGCTGGATCAGGCCGGCTTCATCGGCACAATAGCGATTTATTCAGCCGGAGGTACACTCATCAAAGAGATTTGCCAAAATGCGATCCTTGGAAATTCGGGGATTTATACCTGGGATGGGACAGATCAAACTGGACGCAGAGTGAGGGCAGGATACTATGTGGTCTGGATCGAGCTCTATGACCTAAATGGAAATATCCAACAAATAAAAAAGACTGTTGCCGTTGGTACAAATTTCTAAAAACCAATTGGTTACAAATCTGTTTTTTAGTAAATTCAGGAAACCTCCTCACCAATATGATGCTCAACGATATAATAAACCAAACTTTAAAAACCTACTATATCCAAAAAGGAAAAGCGATTGCCGTGATCAGGCGATACCTTGGCCTGAAGTACCGGATATTTGTAGATGAACAATCCCTACGGCGTCGGATTTCGCAAATGGGTGCAGTCTAAAAAAAACCGTCTCAAGGCGGTTTTTTTATTTTGTTTTTAAAATGAGCACCGTATTTTAGGGGACTTTTCAATCACCCTCGCTTTGATTGGAAGCAAAAAACCTAATGAAAAAGCCATGAGCCAAGAAGGAAAAACCGCTTATTCTCCCGAGGAACTAAAGGAATTCGAAGAAATCATATTGCAGAAACTTAGTGTTGCCAGAGAAGAGCTCGCTTCGTTGAAAGAGACGCTGAGCAAGAAGAACGACTCGGGAACCGACTTTACGGCATCCACGTCCAAGTTGCTTGAAGACGGCGCGGATACCTTGGAAAGGGAGAGTCTGAGCCAATTGGCCGCGAGACAGCAGAAGTTCATCATCAACCTGGAAAATGCACTCATCCGCATCAAGAATGGAACCTATGGCGTGTGTGTGGATACAGGGAAGTTGATTGCCAAGGAGAGGCTGAAGGCCGTGCCCCATACCATGCATTCCATTGAGGCTAAGTTGGCCAAAAAATAGTTGGACTTTCTACACCGCCATATTGAGGCACTGATTTTCTGCGCTCCTGCGCCCTTGGGCTTGGAGGAGATACAACGCTGTCTATCAGAGATGTTCGGTTCGGAAATACCTTCGGAACACGTCTCTGAGGCAGTCGAGGCCCTGAGAGAGAAGTATTCAAAAGATGAATATTCCTTCACGATAGAAAATCTTGGCGGTGGTTACCAATTTTTGACAAAACCCGCCTATCAGGCCAGTATTTCGATCCTTTTGCGGCAGCAATCCCATAAAAAGCTGTCTACCGCCCAACTGGAAACATTGTCCATTATCGCCTACCGCCAACCTGTCACCAAGACCGAAATTGAACATATACGCGGCGTCAATTGCGATTATTCCATCCAAAAGCTCCTCGAAAAAGAACTGATCGCCATCAAGGGAAAATCCGACTCGGTAGGCAAACCGCTTCTATATGGAACGAGCATCAAGTTCATGGAATATTTTGGAATCAACTCTCTCCATGACCTGCCACAGCCGAAAGATTTTTCACAGGAGGAAAACCAAATCGGAGAGATCAAAGAGTAAGTCTACTCAATCTTTTTGACCGATGCATGGGCGGAGATAAGGTATTTTCGCCCAGTGTTCAATTCAGCGCAAAGTATCCTGGTCCGCCGAGTCAATTCCTTTTTGAATCTCCGGCCTTGCAGTTCAAAAATCCCACCGACAGGCAAATCTACCAGCAAAGCCCCTCCGGCATCCGACTGCTCGTAGCCCCGCATCACCCGACCCAAAAACAAATCCGCACCCGAGCTCGCCTTTGGGTTTTGCATATGACGCTTGAGGGCATGAAGAATATCCTTTGGAAAAACCGCATCATTCAAAACTGGCACCATTAGTTCCCTAAAGGTCATCTTCCACTCCAAGCCATGGGGAAGTATTTCCAGTCCATATTTCTCAAAAGCGCGAAAATGCGCCACTTCATGGATAAAGGTCACCAGAAACTGATAAGGATGCAGGTCATGGTTGATTGTGATCGTCTGAATCTTCCGGTCACGGCGATAGCGAAAATCCCCTAATTTGCTTTGCCTGGCCTTTGTGATAAAAAAATTGAAGGGTTTTTCCTTCCACAAATTCCAACAATACTGGGCCGCAGCCTCAGGCACATGCTTTTGAAAGGCTGCAAAGAATTTATCCTCGTTTTTCACGACGGAATTTATACAATTCCAAAAAAAAAAGTCCTACATCACTGCAGGACTTTTCTTTCAGAAGGAAGTTGAATTAATTTTTAACTTCTTCTTTAACTTCTTCAGTAGCTGTCTCAACAGCACCTTCTACTTCTTCAGTAGCTTCTTCTACTACTTCTTCAGTAGCAGCAGGAGTTTCTTCGATGACAGTTTCAACTTCAGTAGACTCTTCAGTTACTTCTTTGTTGCCGCAAGAAGCAGTGAACAACAAACCTGCTACAGCGAACATTGCAAATACCTTTTTCATAATTTTGTTTGGTTTTTTGAATAAGCACGCAAATGTAATTCCATATTTCAGATTAACAATGCGCCATTCAAAAAATTATTCTATTTTTTCTTATAGGTAATCTTTATCGGAACTCCCTCAAAGTCAAAGTTTTCCCGCAATCGATTTTCCAGGTATCTGGTGTAGGGTTCCTTGATATACTGTGGCAAATTGCAGAAGAAGGCAAACACAGGATTTTTGGTTGGCAACTGGGTTATGTACTTTATTTTGACATATTTTCCCTTCCATGCCGGTGGTGGATACTTCTCAATCTCTGGCAGGAGCTTCTCGTTCAACTTGGAAGTAGGTACCTTGTGGGTCTTGCTTTCAAATACTTTCACCGCCAATTCGATTGCCTGGAAAATCCGCTGCTTCGTTTCAACAGATGTAAAAATGATCGGAATCCACTTGTTTTCCCCAAGTTTCTCGATCATCTCTTTTTTGATCTTATCCATGGTCTTGTGGTCCTTTTCAACCAAATCCCATTTGTTGACCATGATGATGATGCCTTTGTTGTTTTTGATACCAAGCGTCACCAGGTTCATGTCTTGGGACTCAAATCCCCGTGTGGCATCCACCACGATGATCAATACGTCAGAGTCCTCGAGTGTACGCAGTGAGCGCATGACCGAATAAAACTCGATATCTTCCTTTACTTTGGCTTTCTTCCTGATACCCGCCGTGTCGGTGATGATAAAATCTTTACCGTAAAGTTTGTACCTCGTGTGGATCGCGTCCCGCGTCGTACCTGCCTCATCTGTTACGATGGCGCGCTCTTTTCCTAAAAGGGCATTGAGAAAGGAGGATTTGCCCACATTGGGTCTACCCAAAATGGCAATCTTTGGGATTCCTTCATCTGGATCTTCCACACCTGGGTCAGGAAAGTGCTTAATCACCTCGTCCAGCAGATCACCGGTACCGCTACCGCTGATCGCAGCAATAGGGAATACCTGATTTTCTCCCAAGCCTAGTTCATAAAACTCTGCAGCATTCAATACCTGCGTGGCGGTATCGGCTTTGTTGGCCACAATATATATGGGTTTCTTGCTGGAACGAAGCACCTGCGCAAACTCCCTGTCCAAATCTGTCAATCCATCATGGCAATCCACCACAAACAAAATCACGTTTGCTTCCTCGATGGCCAATTTTACCTGTTTCCTGATTTCGGCTTCAAAGACATCCTCCGAGCCTGTCACATAGCCACCGGTATCGATGACAGAAAAAAACCTGTCACCCCAAGTCGCATGCCCATAATGCCGGTCCCGGGTGACGCCACTCACGTTATCTTCTATGGCTTTTCGCTCTTCCACCAGCCTGTTGAAAAAGGTGGATTTGCCCACATTCGGTCTCCCGACGATTGCTACTATGTTTGCCATTTTGTTTGTTCTTTATTGGTCGTAACCAAATTTCCTTAACTTGTTTTTGTCCTTTCTCCAATCATCCTCGACTTTCACGAACGTCTCCAGGAATACTTTTTTCCCAAAGAATTTTTCCATTTCCTCCCTGGATTGGATTCCGACTTTTTTGAGCATTTTGCCGCCTTCGCCGATCAGAATACCCTTTTGGCTCACTCGTTCGACATAGATAATGGCCCTGATCCGGATGATTTTTTCCTCTTCATAAAAATCCTCGATCGCCACCTCGCTGCTGTAAGGAATTTCCTTTTTGTAATTGAGAAAGATCTTTTCACGAATGATTTCGGAAGCAAAGAAACGCTCCGGCCTGTCGGTAAGTTCATCCTTGTCATAAAATGGCGGATGCACAGGAAGCCTATCCAAGATTTCCACCATGATTTTCTCGGTGTTGAACTTCTCTGTAGCTGAAATTGGAATCACCACTTCTGCTTTGAGCCTTTGGGTCCAATAAGCGATCACTTCATCCAATTTGTCACCTTTGTTCAGGTCAATCTTGTTGATGACCAGAAGCACAGGCACACCTGAATCGTTTATCTTCTTGATAACATCTTCAATTTCCGCGTCGGTCTCGTACAAATCCGTGACAAAGACGATCACGTCTGCGTCTTCAAGGGAAATATGAACAAATCCCATCATGCTCTTATGAAGCTCGTATTTCGGCTTGAGCATGCCAGGCGTATCAGAAAACACGATTTGGTAATCCGGCTCATTGATGATGCCCATAATGCGGTGCCTTGTAGTCTGCGCTTTGGACGAGATAATGGAAAGTCGCTCTCCTATCAGCACATTCATCAAAGTGGACTTACCCACATTGGGTTTACCGACGATATTGACGAAGCCAGCTTTGTGGGAATCTTGGGACATTTGAAGAAATTTTCCGCAAAGGTACGCTAAATTTTGGTGGCTTAACCGCATAAACCAAATAAACTTCTGAAATACAAGGCTAATCTAAGCTCCCGTGAAATTTATATGCAGGTAAAACGAGAAATTCCTTCCCGCGCAAAACCAAAATGACGGGATCAAATCCAAACAATCTTGAAGAAATAATTGATAAATTTTATCTTCCTTTGGCATTTGAAAAAAATAGCGCTACCTTTGTACCACTAAATCGCGGGATGGAGCATCCACGATAGCTATCGGGAGGTAGCTCGTCGGATCAAGATTCTAAGATTTGCCACATCGCGGGATGGAGCAGTTGGTAGCTCGTCGGGCTCATAACCCGAAGGCCACAGGTTCGAGTCCTGTTCCCGCTACAAGAATAGCCTCATACTAACAATATGGGGCTATTTTATTTTCAGACAATACATTCTCGCACCCAAAGGCCAAAGGTTCGACCCACGATGACTATCGGGGCTGTTCCCGCTACAAGAATAGCCTCATACTAACAGTATGGGGCTTTTTTGTTTTCAGACAATATATTCTCGCATACAAAGGCCACAGGTTCGACCCACGATGACTATCGGGGCTGTTCCCGCTACACTTAATCCAAGCTAGAGTCTTTAGGTTTTACTTGTTGGGACTTTGGTTTTTCGAATGTGAGCTAACTTCAGAACCGCGCTCTTACAAGCCAAGGGTTGTCTTGTTCGGCCTCGGAAGAAGGCTTTCCGATTCCAAAGAAAACTCATATCAAAAAGGCAATTTCCCCAAATCCACGTTCCCGCCGGAAAGAATAATCCCGACTTTTTTTCCCCTGAACCGCTCCTTATTCTTCAGCAAAGCTGCCAAGGGAACAGCACAGCTGGGTTCAATCACAATCTTCATCCTTTCGTACACCAGGCGCATGGCTTCTATGATTTCCGTATCGTCCACCGTAAGGATATCATCGACGTACTGCATGATGATTGCAAAATTGAGTTTGCCGAGTGAGGTAAGGAGGCCGTCTGCGATCGTCTTAGGTCCCTCCATGGGGATGAGCTTCTTGGCATAAAATGACCTGAACGCATCATCTGCTCCTGCTGGCTCCCCCGCGATCACCAATGTGGATGGAGAGATATACTTGGTGGTCAGAGCCGTACCCGCCAACAGGCCGCCACCACCAACAGGAGCCATAATGACATCAAATGGGATATGCTCATCCCACATTTCCAAGGCACAGGTTGCTTGCCCTTCGATGACATCGTAGAAGTCGTATGGCGGTATGAACATAGCGCCAGTCCTGTCCACAACAGCTTGGAGGGTGGTTTCCCTTGCCTGCAAGTTAGGCTCGCACTCGATGATTTCACCTCCATAGCCCTTTACTGCCTTTTTCTTGATTTCAGGTGCATTGGATGGCATGATGATATAGGACTTGATTCCCGCGACGGAGGCCGCCCTCGCCAAGGCCGCTGCATGGTTACCACTTGAATGGGTTGCCACACCGTTCTTTTTTTGTTCTTCTGTCAATTTCGCCACGGCGTTGGCTGCGCCACGGGCTTTAAAGGCTCCTACTTTTTGAAAGTTTTCGCATTTGAAAAAAATCCTGCAACCGGCCATTTCATCGATAGCCGTCGAAGTTAATATGGGCGTGCGATGGATGAATGGTTGGATGCGGAGGTGTGCGTTTCGGATATCCTCAAGGCTCGGGAATTTCATTGGCTCGTTCATGGAATTAAAGATACGGCACCAGCCGAAAAGCAGCAAAACAATTATCTTTGGCAGCTATGAAAACCCCTACAGCTGCCGAGAGACTTTTCGAAAAACTTTCATCCTTTCCCGTAATGGGAGTGCGGTTGAATCCCAAAAATTCCATTTCGATGGACTTTTCCGCCGCAAATCCTACCCTCGCCACACTCGACCTGAAGGATACAGAGGCATTCAATCGCTTCGTTTTTGACCAACTGGAAAGTGCCAATGTGAAGTTTGGCTTCGGTGGATATTTTGAAAAACGCGCAATCTACCAACGTAGCCAAGTCTTTGGGCTTGGAGCGGAAAAATTCAGAAATATCCACCTTGGAATAGATATCTGGGCAGAAGCGGGGACACCTGTTTTTGCGCCACTTGATGGAAAAGTGCACAGTTTTCAAGATAATGCGGGTTTTGGGAACTATGGCCCGACAATCATCTTGGAACACGAATATGGAGGTGAGGTCTTTTTTACATTATATGGCCATCTCAGCCTGACTGATCTTGAAGGGCTAAAGTCGGGACAGTTTATCGCGGCGGGCCAAAAATTCTGCCATCTCGGTTCTTTCTCCGAAAATGGAGATTGGCCGCCCCATCTTCATTTGCAACTGATTTTGGATATGGGCGGAAATTGGGGGGATTTTTCGGGCGTATGTGCCGCTGAGGACGAAGCGAAGTTCCGCTCCATCTGTGCTGATCCAAGTGTTTTTCTTTGAGATTGTTTAGCCAAGATTGGCCATAGTAATCAATCTGATCCCCTCCAAGGTGAGGTTTCGATCCACTTTATCGAACAAATGTTGAACGTTGGAAAGAATAGAAGACAATCCTCCGGTGGCTACTACAGGACATTTGCTTCCCAATTCCTTGAAAATTGATTCCAGCATGCCCGTTACGAGTCCTGAATAGCCATACAGGATGCCCGATTGGATGGAATGAGTGGTGTTTTTGCCTAGGACAGATTTGGGAAGCTTGAGTTCTACTTCGGGAAGCTTGGAAGTATTGGAAAAAAGTGCCTTGATCGCCGTTTTTAGTCCCGGAACGATACTCACTCCCAGTACCTTACCGTCTTCCCCGACGACCGTAAACGTGAGCGCCGTTCCAAAGTCCACGATCACGCAGGCGCCACCAAAATATTCAAACGCAGCTGTGACATTGCACATCAGGTCACTTCCGATCTCGTTGGGCCGAGCTGTAGAGACTTTCAGTTTTTGGTAGCTCCGCCCCTCTATCAAGTAGCAGGGCTTTCCGAAAAACTCCCTGCAAAACTGTTGAAGTGCCGCATTGATCTCAGGAACCACAGACGATATACCGATTTGATCAATTTGAAAGGGCTTCAAATCGTTTTCGAGAAAAAAGAGGTGCATCTCCTTTTCGATTTGCAAAGCCGTCAAGTCTCTAAGCGTATTGATTCGGTACTCAAATTTCCAAGTCAGCGAATGCGTATCAAAAAATCCGAATGTGATATTTGTGTTACCTGCGTCAACAGCTAGAAACATGTAAATTACTTTTTGATGAAATGTTTTTGCCCAATTGAGATGAAAGCGACGCAAGAAAATTTCCTTCATACCCGCTTTGCACCAAATATATCAAATGATTTTTTGAGGAATTGTTTTTTGGTAATTTTCCACCATGTATACAATCAGAGAAGGAAAATTGGAAGACCTGCCGAGGGTTTTGGAACTGGTCAAAGAACTTGCAGTTTATGAAAAAGCACCTGAACAGGTCACCAACACCCTGGAAAAAATGGAAAAAGATGGATTTGGACCAAAACCCATTTTTGGCTTTTTTGTAGCGGTCAATAACCAATCCGGGGAAATCATTGGCATTTCCGTTTACTACTATCGGTATTCGACCTGGAAGGGAAAAAGGCTTTACCTTGAAGACATCGTGGTCACCGAATCCGAACGCGGAAATGGTGCGGGCAAACTTTTGTTTGACAGGACGATGCTAAAATGCTTGGAGGAGGATTGTTCCGGAATGACCTGGCAGGTATTGGATTGGAATACCCCAGCAATCAATTTTTATAAGAAATACGGAGCCGAACTGGATGGAGAATGGGTCAATTGCCACCTGCAATCAGATGAAATCAAACGGATATTGAATAAATAAGCCAATTGGAAATCTTCTAAAACCACTTTGATCGGAAAGATTGACCCATCGTTGAATCCAAGTGGTAGATTTATTGATTTAGACATTTTGGTTTGGGCAAATCTATTGCCATATGTCCCAGCATATCCAAATTCATTTAATGGGAAAACATTTGTCAAGTTTCAAATTCGACAATCATGCAGATCAATTTAAGCAATCAGAGAATACTTGTAACAGGTGCATCCCGGGGTATCGGGAGGGCAATAGCAACCCAGCTCTCAGAATCCGGTGCAGAGGTCTTGATCCACTATCACAAAAACTTGGAGGATGCAGAAAGCCTTCAATCCAGTCTACACAACCCCTCGCATTTGGTTCAAGTCGATTTGTCCGATCTGTCAAAAGTTGTTGGATGGATACCAAGATTGATCAAAAAATTCGGCAAAATCGATGCAGTGGTCAACAATGCAGGCATTGCAATCTCGTCACCCGATAACTCAGCTACCCCAGATTGGCTCAGCGCATGGCAACAAACGATGGATGTCAACACGACTTCCCTCGCTGTTATCTGCAAGGAATTTTTGGAGCATGCACAGGAAAACAAAAATGGTAGAATCATCAATATATCTTCCAGGGCCGCATTTAGGGGAGACACAAAGGACTACCTAGCCTATGCAGCTTCCAAAGGAGCTATTGTGAGCCTGACGCGATCCATAGCGAGATACTACGGAAAGGAAGGCATCAAGGCATTTCTTATTGCACCCGGTTTTACGAGGACAGACATGGCACAGGATTTCTTTGACCAATACGGAGAGGCCTATGCACTCAATGACATTGCTCTTCCCCAATTGACCGAGCCAAAAGATATCGCACCAATCGTCACGTTGCTATGTTCTGGATTGGCAGACCATGCCACGGGTTGTACAATCGACATCAATGCCGCATCATATGTACATTGATTCATAAAAATTTAATGAATGAGGGAAAACGGGCTCCCACACTATACCTGAAGGCTCCGAATCTTAGACAAAGCTGGAAGGGAAATGTTGAATCGGAAAATAATCGTGATGATTTAGATAATTTAATAGGAAAAAGTCAGACAATTTGTGTTTAAATCAGTTATATCTGGGAGTAAGGAAAATATTTATTGAAGAAGGAAGTTCAAACGTCAAAATCAGTAAATATGAAAGAGCACGCAGTGATGGAAACCCCCTTGGGAAACGTAAGGGTAGAAGTTTGGGACGGATATTTGGTAAGCCTGCAATTCACTGAAGACACACCCACCGATGAATTTTTGGACGGCATATTAATGGACGTCAGGATCCAGCTCGGTCTATATTTTCAGGGAAAACTAAAAACATTTGATATCCCCGTTGCGCTTGGAGGTACCGACTTCCAACATCGCGTTTGGATGGAAGTGAACAAAATACCTTTCGGGAAAACAACGACCTACGAAAAGATAGCCTTTAAACTGGGCAATCCGAATGCTGTCAGGGCAGTTGGGACAGCCATTGGGGCTAATCCTATTTTGATCATGCTTCCTTGTCACAGAATTTTGGGGAAACATGGACAACTCACTGGGTATGCAGGAGGGCTTTGGCGAAAATCAAGATTATTGCAAATCGAACAAAAAGAGGCAGTTGGATTGCAGGTAAAAATTAATTTTTGAAATCGATCGCTCTCAATCTGTTGTCCACCATCCGAAATTAAAGATAATACGTACGTTTTAGGTCTCATTTTCAGTTATTCTCCTTTCTGCCTTGGGAGATATCCAATACCCATCCCCAGCGGGAATTGGATTCAAAAAGTGTAAAAAGCAAAAAGCCAGCAGAGATTGCTGGCTTTGGATGTTGTGGCGGCGGCCTACTCTCCCGGGTGCGACCCCAGTACCATCGGCGCTGCAGGGCTTAACTTCTCTGTTCGGGATGGGAAGAGGTGGGGCCCCTGCGCTCGGCCGCCTAGTCTTTCTGTACCATGT